>NZ_JAYMZR010000003.1:0-171354 GCF_035828615.1 Streptomyces sp. H27-D2
CCCGTGACCTCGTGGTCGAGGGGGATCTCCTCGCCCTGGTCATGGACCTGATCGACGGTCCCGACCTGCACCGCTATCTGCGCGAGAACGGGCCGTTCTCGCCCGTCGCCGCGTCCCTGCTCACCGCGGGCATCGCCGACGCCCTCGCGGCCAGCCACGCCGACGGCGTCGTGCACCGCGACCTCAAGCCCGCCAACGTGCTGCTGGCCACCGTGTCCGACGGCAGCGGCGGCGAGCTGATGCACCCGATGCTGACCGACTTCGGCATCGCGCGGCTGGCCGACTCACCCGGCCTGACCCGCGCCCATGAATTCGTCGGCACGCCCTCGTATATCGCGCCGGAGTCCGCCGAGGGCCGCCCGCAGACCTCCGCCGTGGACGTCTACGGCGCCGGCATCCTGCTGTACGAGCTGGTCACCGGCCGTCCGCCGTTCGCCGGCGACTCGGCGCTCGAAGTGCTGCACCGGCACCTCAGCGAGGAGCCGCGCCGCCCCACCACCGTCCCCGAACCGCTGTGGACGGTCATAGAGCGCTGCCTGCGCAAGAAGCCCGAGGACCGGCCCAGCGCCGAGAACCTCGCCCGCGCGCTGCGCACCGTCGCGTCCGGGGTCGGCGTGCACGCCTCGCCGGCGCAGGCGGAGGCCGCGTTCGGCGTCGCCGCGCTGCTGGCCCCCGACCCGACGCCCGCCGCGGTCCCCGGCACCGGAAGCGGCGGCGGCCCGGTCGGAGCCGCCGAGCCCACCCAGGTGCTGCCCTCCAACGCGGGCTCCTACGACCCGGCCGCGGCGACCAGCGTGCTGCCCCCGGTCGGAAGCCCGAGCGCCGGACTGGGCGGCGGTCCGGGCGGCGGCCCCAACGCCGACCCGACCCAGGTCATGCCGCCGGTCCCGGGCGGCCCGCCCGGTCAGCCCGGTCAGAATCCCGCCGACCCGCACCCCTGGCAGAACCAGCTGCGCGCCGCGCGCGACCGCAACGACGCGACCCAGGTCCAGTACCTCGACCCGAGCGAGGACCCGCTGCGCCGCCGCCCGCAGCGGCAGGCCCCGCCGCCGCCCCAGCAGCAGCCGTACGGGCAGCAGGGGCAGCCGAACCAGCAGGGGCAGCACGGCCAGCAGGGCCCGCCGCCCGGCCAGCAGGGTCCGCCGTCGGGTCGGCAGCAGGGCGGCCGTCGCGAGCAGCGCCAGGCGCAGCGGTACACCCCGCCGCAGCCGCCGGCCCCCGAGCCCCCGGCCCGCCGCGAGCCGCGCCGCAGCTCCAGCCCGATGCGCATCCCCGGTCTGGGCTGTCTCAAGGGCTGCCTGTTCACGATCATCCTGCTGGTCGTGGCCTGCTGGCTGATCTGGGAGCTGACCCCGTTGCAGGAATGGGTCGCCGACGGCAAGAGCTTCTGGGACGCGACGACCGACTGGGTCTCCGACGCCAAGAAGTGGGTCTCGGACCTGAACGGTTCGAGCTAGAACCCTGTTCGATCAGCACGGTACAAAACGCCCTGAAACGGGTGGCGGTTGACGGACTCAGGGGATTTGTCGACACCTGAAGGGTGTTTTCTGCCCCAGAAGTGACACTCACCGCCACCCGGGCCACCAACGCGCCGTCATCCGCGTAGCTTTGTCGCCAAGACCAGCCCCTGCCGGGGCACCTCACCGTCGGACAAACCGGAGCAGTCTTGGCACGGAAGATCGGCAGCCGGTACACCGCCCACCAGGTTCTGGGGCGCGGTTCCGCCGGCACGGTGTGGCTCGGCGACGGCCCCGAGGGACCGGTCGCCATCAAGCTGCTGCGCGAGGACCTCGCCTCCGACCAGGAACTCGTCGGCCGGTTCGTCCAGGAGCGCACCGCCCTGCTCAGCCTCGACCACCCGCACGTCGTGGGGGTGCACGACCTCGTCGTCGACGGCAACGACCTCGCGCTCGTCATGGACCTCGTGCGCGGCACGGACCTGCGCACCCGGCTCGACCGCGAGCGCCGCCTCACCCCTGAGGCGGCCGTCGCCGTCGCCGCCGACATGGCCGACGCCCTCGCGGCGGCGCACGCCGCCGGGATCGTGCACCGCGACGTCAAGCCGGAGAACATCCTGCTGGACATGGAAGGCCCGGTCGGCCCCGGCGGAGCACACCCCGCGCTGCTCACCGACTTCGGCATCGCCCGCCTCGTCGACGCCCCCAGCCGCGCCCGCCCGCCGCGCGCGGCCTCGGGCACGGCGGCCAACGGCGCAGCGGCGGCGTCCGGGGCGCCGCAGCCCGGCTCGTCGGTGTCGCGAAGGATCATCGGCACCCCCGACTACCTCGCCCCCGAGATCATCGAGGGCCTGCCGCCGCGTGCCTCCGTCGACATCTACGCCCTCGCCACCGTGCTCTACGAGCTGCTGGCGGGCTTCACGCCGTTCGGCGGCGGGCACCCGGGCGCGGTGCTGCGGCGGCACGTCACCGAGACCGTCGCGCCGCTGCCCGGCATCTCCGACGAGCTGTGGCAGCCCCTCATCCAGTGCCTCGCGAAGGCCCCTGCATCCCGGCTGCGAGCCGTCGAGCTGGCCGCGCGGCTGCGCGAGCTGCTGCCCGGCCTGGCCGGCTACCCGGCGCTGGACATCGACGAGCCCGACGGCTCCTCGAACGGCGAGTACGACCAGGAGCACGCCCCCGGCGCGTACGACGACCCGCACCACCCCTCGGCGCACGACGAGCCGCAGCGCGGCGCGGTCCCGCTGGTCCCCGGCGCGGTCCCGGACTCGAACCGTGAGACGCACACCAGCATGAGATCTACACATCCCCTCTCGTCGGCAGCGTCCGATGTGTATCCGAGACAGATGTTGACGCGCGCCTCGCGGGCGGCGCACACGGCACCGCCCGCGCCCCCCGCGCCACCGGCGAGCGCCGGGCCGGCTCCGCCCGGCACCGCTCGGGCGCGGAGGCCGTCCGCCGTCGCCGCCTCAAGCTGGGCGTGGCGGCGGTGGCCCTGGCCGCGGTCGCCGGCGTCGGCAGCTGGCTCGCGGTCAACGAGAGCGACAACGCGGGCGCGGGCCCGCTGGACGGCCGCTACTCCTCCCCGGACCGGCCGGGAACGCGCTGACCGGCCTGTCGGCGCTGCCGGCACGGCCCGGCGCTACTGATCCGGCGGCCGTAAGCGGCACGGGCAGGCGCCTACTGATCCGGCGGCCGGCTGCCGGCACCGTAAGCGGCACAGGCCCGGACCGGCCCGAGGAGCGGCCTTCCTGGAGGGGATGCGGCGTCGAGGAGGGGCCGGCCCGGCACCCGAGGAGCAGTCCCTCCCTGGCCCGGCGCCTCTGGGCCGGATCAGCCCCAGCTCTCGCCCCGGGCCCCAGCCCGGCTCGCACCCTGGTCGGCCCCCGGGCCCCGCCCCGGCCCCCAGGACCAGCCCGTCCACCCCCATCCGGGCCGGACGGCCGCCCCGCGCGAGCGATCCCGCTTGCCTCAGCCGTTAGGCTGGTCCTGTGGCAGTCGTTGATGTATCCGAAGAGCTGAAGTCCCTCTCCTCCACCATGGGGTCGATCGAGGCGGTCCTCGACCTGGGCAGGATGAGGACCGATGTCGCCGCGCTTGAGGAGCAGGCCGCGGCGCCGTCCCTCTGGGACGACCCGGAGGCCGCGCAGAAGATCACCAGCAAGCTTTCGCACCTCCAGGCCGAACTGCGCAAGACCGAAGCGCTGCGCAGCCGGATCGACGACCTCTCGGTGCTCTTCGAGCTCGCCGAGGGCGAGGACGACGCGGAGGCACTGGCCGAGGCCGAGGCCGAGCTGATCTCGGTCCGCAAGTCGCTGGAGGAGATGGAGGTCCGCACCCTCCTCTCCGGTGAGTACGACGCCCGCGAGGCGCTCGTCAACATCCGGGCCGAGGCGGGCGGCGTCGACGCCGCGGACTTCGCCGAGCAGCTCCAGCGGATGTACCTGCGCTGGGCCGAGCGGCACGGCTACAAGACGGAGATCTACGAGACCTCGTACGCGGAGGAGGCCGGCATCAAGTCGACCACCTTCGCCGTCCAGGTGCCGTACGCCTACGGAACCCTCTCCGTCGAGCAGGGCACCCACCGCCTCGTGCGCATCTCGCCCTTCGACAACCAGGGCCGCCGCCAGACGTCTTTCGCGGGCGTCGAGGTGCTGCCGGTCGTCGAGAAGACCGACCACGTCGAGATCGACGAGTCCGAGCTGCGGATCGACGTGTACCGCTCCTCGGGCCCCGGCGGCCAGGGCGTCAACACCACCGACTCCGCGGTGCGGCTGACCCACCTGCCGTCCGGCATCGTCGTCTCGTGTCAGAACGAGCGCTCGCAGATCCAGAACAAGGCGTCCGCGCTGAACGTCCTCCAGGCGAAGCTGCTCGCGCGCCGCCGCCAGGAGGACCAGGCCAAGATGGACGCGCTCAAGGGCGACGGCGGCAACTCCTGGGGCAACCAGATGCGTTCGTACGTCCTGGCCCCGTACCAGATGGTCAAGGACCTCCGTACGGACTTCGAGGTCGGCAACCCGCAGGGCGTCCTCGACGGCGAGATCGACGGTTTCCTGGAAGCGGGCATCCGCTGGCGCAAGCAGCGCGAGCGCTAACCGTCCGGCCGGTTCCCCGCCGTTGGCGACTCGTATCCCGTTATTGCTGAGGGGTACTTCCGCAGTTGGTGAAGAGCGAAAAGCAACTACCGCTTCTTGAGTGGTAGTTGCTTTTTTATGTCACATTCACACTCCCATACGGCGGTCAAGTGGCCGCATAGCAGGCATTGTGCGCGGAATGACCTTGACGGTGATCCGAAACATGGGAAAGGTGTCGAGCGGCATGCTATGTCTGGGGCGTGTGTGAACGGGGATCGGCCACAGCCCCCCGGCTTCCGCCCCATGCACAGCTGCTCCTTACACGAGTACAGCTACTGGGGGTACCACACATATGACGAAGAAGACGCGGCTGCGCATTGCGCGCATAGCGGCCGGCGCGGTTATCGCGGCCGGTGCGTCGCTCACCGCGGCGGGCGCCGCTCAGGCGGCCGGCATCGGGGTCGACCTCGGCGTGGCCGCGGTTCAGGCGGACGTCGACAAGGACGGGCTGAACGTCCAGGCGGACGTGGGCGACCCGGACGACGACTCGACGGAGCTCCCGACGGCCCCCCCGACGGACGACTCGACGAGCCTCCCGACGGACCCGCCCACGGACCCGCCCACGGAGCCGACGGACCCGCCCACCGTCCCGCCCACGGACCCGCCCACCATTCCTCCCACCATTCCTCCCACCATTCCTCCCACCATTCCTCCCACGGACCCCACGGACCCGACTGACCCCACGGACCCGAGCGTCCCCGCAGAGCCGAGCCTCGACCCGACGACGCCGGGCAAGCCCGCTGACAACGGAACCGCCACCGGCGGCGCCGGCACCGACGGCGGCGACGACGCGGGCACCTGCACGGTGGACCTCGACGGCGCCGACTGCGAGGACAACACCGACACCGACAGCGCCGGCAACAAGCCGGTGGAGCAGGGCAAGGCCAAGGAGGAGCTGGCCGAGACCGGCGCTTCCGAGACCTCGTTCCTGCTGATCGGTGCGGCGACGATGATCGCCGGTGGCATCGGATTCCGGTTCATGCCCCGTCTGATCAGCCGCAACAACGGCGGCAACATAGCCTGATCGTCAGGCTGGCAGTAGCAGTACACGCACAGTGAAGGGCCCGGAGCGCAGTGTGCTCCGGGCCCTTCAGCTGTCCTGCGGATGTTCTGCGGCGGATGCTCTGCGCTCACGCCGCCGGTCGATGGCCGCGCCGGTCGAAGGGCGCGGAACAGGCTGGGCGATACACGCTAGGCGATGCCGTGCGCCACGACCGCTACCGTGATCAATGCCAGGAGCAGCGCGATGAGCGCCGTCGGCGTCAGCCCGGCGAAGGGCCCTTCCTCACGCGCCATGCGCTGCCTGCTGGCCCGGCAGACCGCACAGCGGCCTTCGCTCACGAGCCCGGCGCAGTTGGCGCACACGAGTCGGTCGTACGTCATGCGCTCTCCTCTCCCGCGCGGCGGAACCGGCTGTCCCCACTGTGCCGAACGCCCAGCGGAACACTTCGGTTCCCCATACCACTGTGCCAGCTTCCGCCCGATTCGGCGCGCCCCGCATGTTCGCGGGCCGCGCACAAGAGGCCAAAGGCCGGTTTGTCGTCAGTTTGTCCACGATGAGGCCGTGAATAAACGCACCAACCGAGGAGGCCGACTGCGGGTCCATCCACGATTCGCGTAGGGTCACGCACATCAATGGGAGCCGCAGCCGCGGCGTCCCGTACTCCCATACAAGTCGACCGTGGTGCACCAGTGATCCGATTCGACAACGTCTCCAAGACCTACCCCAAGCAGAACCGTCCCGCACTCAGGGACGTCTCGCTCGAGATCGAGCGCGGCGAGTTCGTCTTCCTGGTGGGCTCCTCGGGGTCCGGCAAGTCGACGTTCCTGCGGCTGCTCCTGAGGGAGGAGCGGACCAGCCACGGCGCGGTCCACGTGCTCGGCAAGGACCTCGCGCGGCTGTCCAACTGGAAGGTGCCGCAGATGCGGCGCCAGGTGGGCACCGTGTTCCAGGACTTCCGGCTGCTACCGAACAAGACCGTGGCGCAGAACGTCGCCTTCGCGCTCGAAGTGATCGGCAAGCCGCGCGGCGCCATCCGCAAGACCGTCCCCGAGGTCCTCGACCTGGTCGGTCTCGGTGGCAAGGAGGAGCGGATGCCCGGTGAGTTGTCCGGCGGTGAACAGCAGCGCGTCGCCATCGCGCGGGCGTTCGTCAACCGCCCGATGCTGCTGATCGCGGACGAGCCGACCGGCAACCTCGACCCGCAGACCTCGGTCGGCATCATGAAGCTGCTGGACCGGATCAACCGGACCGGCACGACGGTGGTCATGGCGACGCACGACCAGCAGATCGTCGACCAGATGCGCAAGCGCGTCATCGAGCTCGAAAAGGGCCGGCTGGTTCGCGACCAGTCGCGTGGTGTGTACGGCTACCAGCACTAGCGACCAGGGCCGTTGAATCCCGGTGCTCCCGGTGATTCCCGGCCCGGTCCCCGCAGCCGTATCCACCGCTGAAAGGCACCCCAGCTGAAAGGACGCCATGCGCGCCCAGTTCGTCCTGTCGGAGATCGGCGTCGGTCTCCGCCGTAATCTCACGATGACCTTCGCGGTCGTCGTCTCCGTCGCCCTCTCGCTCGCCCTCTTCGGAGGGTCGCTGCTCATGCGTGACCAGGTGAGCACGATGAAGGGCTACTGGTACGACAAGGTCAACGTCTCCGTCTTCCTGTGCAACAAGAACGACGCGGAGAGCGACCCCAACTGCGCGAAGGGTGCGGTCACCGCCGAGCAGAAGCAGGAGATCAAAGCCGACCTGGACAAGATGGACCTGGTCCAGAACGTCGACTACGAGTCGAGCGACCAGGCGTACAAGCACTACAAGGAGCAGTTCGGCGACACGCCCGTCGCCACCTTCGTGACGCCGGATCAGCTGCCGGAGTCCTTCCGGGTGAAGCTCCAGGACCCGACCAAGTACGAGGTCATCAAGAGCGCCTTCTCCAGCCGGCCGGGAGTCCAGGAGGTGCAGGACCAACGGGACACCGTCGAGCCGCTGTTCAACTTGCTCAACGGGATGAACATCGCGGCGCTGTGCGTGATGGCGCTGATGCTGGTGGTGGCGCTGGCGTTGATCGTCAACACGGTCCGGGTGTCGGCGTTCAGCCGACGGCGGGAGACCGGCATCATGCGGCTGGTGGGCGCGTCGAGTTTCTACATCCAGATGCCGTTCATCCTGGAGGCCGCGATCGCTGGGCTCATCGGCGCGGGGCTGGCCTGCGTGATGCTCATCGGCGGCAAGTACTTCCTGGTCGACAACTGGCTGCACGACAAGATCTCGATGATCAATTTCGTCGGCTGGGACACGGTCGCGGCGAAGCTGCCACTGGTCCTCGCGATCGGTCTGCTGATGCCCGCGCTTGCCGCGTTCTTCGCGTTGCGCAAGTACCTCAAGGTGTGACTCATGCCAAGGGCGCCGTACGGCCAAGGCTCCGTACGGCGCTTGTTTCTGGCCTAGACTCACCGGCATGTCGGGCCCCCGGTTGTTCGTCAGGCCCCGCCGCACGCGCCGCGGGGCGGCCCTGACATTGGTGTTCGCGAGCGTGCTGGCCACGGGCGCCGCCGCGAATTCCTGGGCCGAATACCGCCAGGACGGCCAGGGCGGCCGGAAAGAAGTCCGGATTCCGGCCCGCGCGGTCGCCGGCAGCGCCGAGTTGGAAGCCGCGGCCGTCGCGGCCATGGAGGACGGCAAGTCCGCCTCCGAGGCCGCCGAGGACGTGGTCAGCCGCAGTGGGGACCGCTGGGGCGCGGTCTACAGCGCCCGTGAGTACGAGGGCTTCCAGCAGACGCTCGACGGCGAGTACGTCGGCGTCGGGCTGTGGGTGCGGCGCACCGAGGGCGGCCTGATCGAGGTGGCCCGGGTGCAGCCCGGCAGCCCCGCCGCGAAGGCCGGCCTGCACGCGGACGACCGGCTCCGCAGCATCGACGACAAGCGCGTCACGGGCCGCCCCGTCACCGAGGTGACCGCCGGGCTGCGCGGCGACGCGCCCGCCGGGGACAGCGCGGGCGCGGCGGCGGGCACCCCCGTGGTGCTGGGCCTCCAGCGCGGCGACCGCAAGTGGACCCGGACGCTCCAGCGGGCCCGGCTCGCGAAGGAGACCGTCACCGTCGACCGGGCCGGCGCGTCGTCCGGCACCGCCCGCTCCGGGGCGCGCCCGACCCGGATCAAGGTCACCGCGTTCACCAAGGGCTCCGGCGAGCAGGTCAGACGCGCGGTGCGGGCGGCCCCCCGCGCGGGCGGCCTGCTGCTCGACCTGCGCGGCAACTCCGGCGGCCTGGTCACCGAGGCGGTCACCGCCGCCTCCGCGTTCCTGGACGGCGGCCTGGTGGCCACCTACGACGTACGCGGCGACCAGCGCGCGCTCTACGCGAAGCCGGGCGGCGACACCCGCACCCCGCTGGTCGTCCTGGTGGACGGCGGCACGATGAGCGCCGCCGAGCTGCTGACCGGCGCCCTCCAGGACCGGGGCCGCACGGTCGTGGTCGGCTCGCGGACGTTCGGCAAGGGCTCGGTGCAGATGCCGAGCGAGCTGCCGGACGGCTCGGTGGCCGAACTGACCGTCGGCCACTACCGCACCCCGGCCGGCCGCGGCGTCGACACCCGCGGCATCGTCCCCGACCTGGCCGTCTCCGGCGACGCCCGGAGCACCGAGAAGAAGGCCCGGACAGTATTGAGTGGCCTCGGGGGCGGGGTGTAGTGCGAAAATGGCAGCACTATGGCTAAAGAGACAGGTCGCAAGCTGATCGCGCAGAACAAAAAGGCGCACCACGACTACAACATCCTGGACACGTACGAGTGCGGCCTGGTGCTGACCGGCACCGAGGTGAAGTCGCTGCGGCAGGGCCGGGCGTCCCTGGTGGACGGCTTCGCGCAGCTCGACGGCGGCGAGGCGTGGCTGCACAACGTGCACATCCCCGAGTACACCCAGGGGACCTGGACGAACCACTCGGCGCGTCGCAAGCGCAAGCTGCTGCTGCACCGCGAGGAGATCGAGAAGCTCATCCACAAGACCCAGGAGAGCGGCCACACCCTGGTCCCGCTCCAGCTCTACTTCAAGGACGGCCGCGCCAAGGTCGAACTGGCACTGGCCAAGGGCAAGAAGGAGTACGACAAGCGCCAGACGCTGCGCGAGAAGCAGGACCGGCGCGAGTCGGATCGGGTGATCTCGGCGGTCCGCCGCCGGCAGCGCTCCTAATCGCCTGGCTTCTACGGGGGCCGGTCGCGTACGATGGGATCAGTACCGCGGGGCTCCGGCCTTGTGCGTGCTTTGAAAAATCAACATGGGGATGATCGGTTTCGACAGCGGATGTCGAGGCAGGGGAAGCGAGCCGAGGAAGCGGCAATGATCTCGTAAACCATATGTCGCAAAAAACAATCGCCAACACCAAGCGCGATTCCTTCGCCCTCGCTGCCTGATTTATCAGACAGCGACTCTGCGGAGTGTCAGCCCAGGACCGTTCTCGACCTGGACCCTGGCATAATCTAGAGAACTAAACCACTGGACCCGGTCACGGGGGTCAGTGGGAAATCAAACAGTGACTGGGCCCGTCGGCAGCTTGTCTGCGTGACTGCCGGGGCCGAGAAAAGCGAAGCAGTCTGCGCTCGGAGAAGCCCTGGTTCTGCACCGTTGGACGCGGGTTCGATTCCCGCCATCTCCACCACCCCATGTTATAAGCCTCCCATCTGCGTAAACACGCAGGTGGGAGGCTTTTTTCATGCCGTGGGCGCCCCGCGAGGGCACGGGGGGCATCTCGCCCGTCATGGAGTTCGCCATCGGCCGGGGATACATCACCGCCAACCCGTGCCGGCCGACCCGTCTCCCCGAGCGAAAGGGGCCGGACGGTCAAGCTGGAGCACATCGCCGATGGCCCGGTGCCCCAGCAACGATGGGGCGCCGGCTGTTGCCGCGCGGCGGAGGTGACGGTGATCACCTGTGCCGGCACCGGCAAAGCAGGGGCCGGTCAGCGGAAGCATGTCAGGCAGGCGGACAGGCCCGCGATCTCGACGGGCGCGAGCTTGGAGTGGCTCGGCCAATCGGCTTTCTCGATGACTTCCTCGTGCGCGTCGATGGCTCGGCCACCCACGGCGATGCGGCGCACTCCGTTGGGCCGGTAGCCGAACTTGCGAGAGACGGCGCGAGAGGCCGAGTTGTGGGCGAAAGCAGTGGACGTGACGCGAGCGGCGCTGAGCCCGTCGAAAGCGAGGGCCAGTGCGGCGGCGCGCATCTGGGTCCCGTATCCCCGGCCTTGGAAGCGCTGGCCCAGCCAGAAGCCCGTGCGCGACTCACCGGTCGTGGCGAAGTCACGGGCGGAAAGGTTCTGCTGTCCGATGACTTGGTTGCCGTGGAAGACCGCGAGCAGTAGCCGCCAGTTGTCGCGGTCCCAGTCCCCCCGCGCCCACCAGTGGTTCTGAACGACGTTCCGGGCACGCTCCGGCGGTGGCCCTGACGCCCACGGCTGAGGGAAGTTCACCACCCCGTCCGGGAGGACGCCCTCGGCGGCCACCTGTGCCAGCGCGTCGAGTTCACTGTCCGAGGGGAGGCGGAGTGTCAGGTCCGGGGTGGTGAGTTCCAGCGTGGATATCGGCCAGTGTAGGTTCCGCGGTTCCGTGAGCACTGTGTCTTGCGGAAACGTGAGAATCCGCGCCTGCTGAGCACCGCCGTGCCGGTCGGTCATGAGCAGAGCCGTCCGCCGAGCTGGTCGCGGCAGTCACGATGCGTAGTGGCCTCGGAGCGGTGCCTATGGGACAGTCCGGAGCCGTTCCAACTCGGCACCGCTATAGGCTCGTTCCCGGCGCGGCACGAGATGCGAGGGGGAGCCCGCGTGCACGAGCAGAATCGCGGCTACAACAAGATATTCGACACCGACGCAGGAATCGCCGGCCTCACGGTCGCTGTCGAGCACTACGCCCGCGTCTTCCTGCCCTGCGAGAAGAAGGACTGCAAGCACTATCGGGCCCTCACACTGGAGGACGCCGCCCGCTCGGCCGGACTGCTGCTCCGCCACGACGGCCAGCGCCACGCCCACGCCGAATCCTGGGTCGAGGAGGACCAGGGCCGGGACCGGGACCGCCGCGCCGCCTCTCTCGCTACGTTCGCCGACGAACTCGCAGATTCTACTGAGAAGTTGTACAAGGGCCTTTCCTTCCATGGCGTCCACGCCGTTGTGGAGGAGGCCGCTGAGGCCGTCAGGAAGGCTGGCGCCGTCAGAAAGACCGGCGCTAGGAAGGCGAGTGTCCTCAAGCCGATGCCGTTGCTGCGGTACGACGCCGCGTTGATGCTGGCCTGGCATCTCGGAGTCGATCCGGAGGAGGTGTGGCTGCGCTCCGGCACCGATAGCGGGTTCCGTTATCTCGGCTGCCGCAGCGGGCACGGCAAGAAGACCGTCACACTCGGCGAGCTACCGAAGCCCTTCCAGCAGCTCCCCCCTTGGCAGGCCGAGGACATCCTGTGCATATACCGGCGCGTGTTCGGCCGGCTGGTCGGCGGAAAGCCTTTGGACAAGGCCCTCTTCGACAAGATCGCCGACAAGCGGCAGCGGCTGGGCTGCGGACACCGCCGCTGCACCGCGGCCTGCTGAACAGCGGAGGGTTCGGTCTCGACGGGCTGTCAGACCCCACTGCGTTGCTGGGCGGATGACTACCGATCGCGGACGGGCGCCGATCTGAGGGTGCCCCGCCGTCGTTCGTACAGAGAGCACGACGGGAAACGGCCTGCCAGCCTGTGGAACGGTCTCCCACCGGCAGCGGTGGGGGACACGGACCGTGGCGCCAGCACCCTGGCAGCCCTTGTCAGTCCAGCAGGTGATGCGCACCTTGGCGAGACCATGAACTTCCTTCATTGCTAACGAAGTCGCGGATCCTAGACCTCGTGTAAGGTCCGCGGGTTCGTAAGCACTCGCGAGCCTCTGACCTGCGGCATCCGAATGGGTGAACACTGCCGACGACGGAGTCCGTCGCGGGATCATGAGCAACCCGCCCGCAGCGGTCAAGCTGCCTCCGGGGCAAGAACGCTGTCCTGGAGCTTGGCTCGTGTTCCTGGGGCCTTCGGGGGGAGCAGGTGTTCAGCGGCAGGCAGCTAGGTTCACTGCCGTCTCCTTGATCAGTTCGCGGACTAGGAGGAGGGCCTGGTCGCACATCTGAAGTACATCCTGTTGAGCACGGATCTTTGTCAGTGGCTTGGTGGTGCTCAGACTGACGTTCTCCATGTCGAGCCGGTGCGCAACATCGTTCCTGGCAGTGAAGAAGCTATCGAGGGCGGTAAACCGCGCCTTCGGGATCTGCTGGTTGGTAATGCCCAGCGAAGCGCCAGCGCGATTACGGAGGTCACTGCTGCCTTGGAAGCTCGCTTTCGTCTTGCTCACGACGTAGAGGTCGAGCAGAGCAGCACTCGGGTCCTGCTCCTTGAGCGCCGCCAGGAACTCCTCCCCCACATTCGGTGCGTTGGTTTGCTGGTCGATGAAGGTCTCGTACTTGAGCCTGGGGTTACCTGGTTGGGCGATCAGCACAGGCACTGAGCGGTGAATCAGCGCCTGGACCGTGGCGTCCAGGCCGGCGGAAGTGAACACGATGGCGGCGCGTAGGAGATCTTGGGCGTCGGAGTGCAGGCGCCCGCGAGTCGTCTTGTTGTTTTGCGCCGCGCGGGTCCGGCGGACTAGATGAAGCGTGTCGAACAGGCCGGAGACGCTGTCGTGGGTGCTCCTCAGCCGCCACCAGGCAGGTACGACCTCGGTGGCCTTGTAGGGCCGGTTTCCCAGGGGAGTGAGTATGAGCCTGGTGAGGTTCCCAGGCTCTTCAGGGGCCTCCGCGACCGCCTTGGCCACCTCTGCAGTGATCGCGACGCTGGGACTCGGCATCATGACCTGCGCTGTAGCAACGGCAGTGCCAGCCTTCGCGGCTACCTTTTCTGGCTCGGCGGGTTCAGCGTCCATGGGCCCCTCACGACAGTACTGATCACCTCAGTGAACACCCTATTGGCTTCCCTTACGCCAGCCATTGCTCACCGAACCGCGGATTTGCTCGAACAGTGCTCGTGATCACGCGGAATTGCTCACACAGTCGCGGACCCTACAGCCAGTGGTGCATCAGGTGACTCCGAGTTCAGGGGCCGTCGAGTCCGAAGATGGTGCCGAACGGGTCCACGAGCTGGCAGATCCGCCGTCCCGGCTCCACCGTCTTTACGGAAGTCCGCCTGCTCTACTGCCGGTGTCACCTGCCGCCGAGGTCAGTCCGCCGGTCGCGCCCGGTGCTCGGTGGCCAGAGCGGAGATGCGGGCGGCGAGAGCGGTGTCCTTCTCGGTGATCGCGCCGTCGGCGTCGTGGGTGTTCAGGGCGAAGCTGACCGTGCCGTACAGGATGGTGATGCCGGCGTGGTGGTTCGCGTCGTCCTCGGCGGCGGCCACGGCCGCGTACAGGCCGGGCAGATCTGCCCGGGCGGCCTTGAACGACGCGTTCAGGTCGCCGTCCTTCACCGTCCAGCCGGGCAGGTCGGCCAGGGCCTTGGTGAGGTCGGCATCGTTCAGCGGGGTCGTGGACACGCGGTTCTCCTTCGGGGGGATCATGCGGTGATCGGTCGCAGGGCCTGCTCGAACTGTGCCCCGATCTTGTCGTTCTTCCACTTGCCCATGCCCGCACGCAACGCGTCCAGCTCTTTGCGGTGGCGGGCCGAGCCGGTTTCGGCCGCGATCCGGGCGGACTCGGCGGCCAGCGTGACGGCGTGGTTGGGCTCAGGTGCTGGACGGTCCGGGCGTCGCCGCGGCACTGCGCTACCGAGTCGAGCGGGCGCTGGATGCCGCTGGCGGTCGGCCGCCGCAGCCGGGGCGCAGTCGCTATCGCGGGCCGCACGCCGAAGGAGTGCGGGATCGGATGGTCGCTGCCAATACGAAGGTGACACTGATCAGCAGAGACCAGGCGCCGAACTTGTCCAGGGCGACCGGCTGCCAGCCGTGGAGCTGGTAGGGGTAGCGCCAGGCGCCGACGTAGGTGGCCACGTTCTCCGCGACCCACAGGAAGAAGCCCGATCAGGGCGAAGGACAGCGCCAGAGGCATCCGCCGTCGGGCCCCCGCCACCGTGAAACACACCCATGTTCCCGCGGTCACCACCAGAAGCAGCCCCGCCAGAACCCACCGCGCGTCGGGCAGCCAGTGATGGCTGAAGAAGTTGACATAGATCAAGGCGGCCAGGACCGCCATGGCCCGGGTGCGGTACTGGAACAGTTCCAGGTTGAGCAGACGCCAGGTCCGGCAGACATAACTGCCGACAGCCGCGTAGAGGAACCCGCCGTACAGCGGCACCCCTGCGAATTTCAGCACGGCGGGCTCTGGATAGATCCAGGAACCGAGCGAGACCTTCACGAGCTCGAAAGCCAAGCCGATGACGTGGCATCCGGCGATGACGGCGATGTCCCGTCCGCTCTCCCACCCGCGTAGCCAGAAGAACAACGTCAGCAGCACGCCGTAGCAGAGAAGCAGGTCGTACCGGGCTACGGGCAGCTTCGGCAGCAACCCCGACACCGCCACGCCCGCGAGCAGAGCACCGGCGAAGGCGCAGGCCCGGGTCTGGGACCAGGTAAATCCGAGCAGCTGACGTATTGGCGGGGTGAGGGCGGTGGCAATCGTAGGTATAGCTGTCCGTACAGACGTTCTATCGAGGCTCCTGGTTGCTTCAGTATCTGCCGGGCCACCGCCCGGCACTGCTCACCCGTACTGTCGCGCTTCTACAACAGGTTGTCAGCCGTGACCGGAGTCAGTCGTCGCGAGTTGAAGGCCCCACTGCCGCTGGCAGTGGGGCCTTCGGCGTTCCATATCTGTGCGTCGCGACGAACCGCCCGTCACCCCCGGCATCTCCCTCAGCGGGCGTCAGCCTACTGCCGGTCGCGGACCATGGCGGCGAGGACGGGGGAGCCGGGGGACGGCTGCTGCCGGCTTATCTGCCGGTAGCCCCATGACTCGTACAGTGCGCGCACCTTGCCGTCCCCGGCCTCCGGGTTGACCAGGAGCGACACGTACGGTTCGGCGCGGTCGCACAGCAGCTCATCGTGGATGCGCCGGGCGGTCCCGGTTCCCCGCCACGGAACGCGGACCATGATCTCTTTCAGTGCGACGGCGGCTGTACGGGAGTACTGCTCGGGGGCGGGCGGGTCCATGCGCTTCCACCATCGGTCACCGGGCTCGACGGTATTGGCGTAGGCGTAGCCGACGGGTGTGCCGTCGTCGTAGCCGATCACCGCTTGCCAGCCGGACTCGCCGCTGTGCCGATTGAGCCGTTCGCTGAACGCGTCGATCCGGTAGTTCGGGAGGTGGAGCAGTTCGGCGCGCACTTCGGCGTACAGGTCGATGATGGTCTGCCGTACCGGGGCGAGGATGGTTATGGAGCGGAGCTCAACGGTCATGTGCCGGTCCTCAGAGTGTCGTGAACGTACGCGTCCCAGGTATGGGTGGGATTGCTGCCGGGGGCGACGGTGTGGAGTCTGCGGCCGAGGTCGTGGAGCATTCCCGCGACGCGTACGTGCCGTGTGGCTGTGTCGGCGGGGATGGCCATGGCCGTGGAGATCGCGGGCTCAAGATCGCCTTGGCCGAGCTGGGCGAGTGCCAGACGAGCGTGTGTGATGGCGCGGGTGCGGTGCAGTTCGGGCATGAGCAGTCCGAGGCTGCGGTGGGCGTGCGCCTCGGCCTGGGCGTAGTCGCCGAGTGCGAGGTGGGCGGCGACGGACAGGCTCTCCAGCTCAGCCCGGTCGTAGAAGGCGGTCAGCCACACCGGCCGGGTCGGATCGGGTGCGGCGCTCTCGAAGGCATGCCGCGCCCGTTCGAGGGAGCGTTGGACAGCGGACTTGTCGCCGGTCAAACCGAGAATGGCGGCGTGCCGGGCGTGGCCGAGGGAGGCGAACAGCGGGTCTCGCCGGGTGATGACCGTGCGCCGTGCCACGTCGTTGGCGGCCAGGGCGTCGGAGGGGCGTCGCAGGTGCCGGTAAAGGCTGCCGGCGTGGGACCAGATGCGGAAATGGATGGCGTGGTCGCCGGACATCGTGGCGAGGCTGGACGCGCGGTCCAAGTGGACTTGGGCGGCCTCGAAGCGGCGGCCGTCGATGGCCGCCCACATGGCGGACGAGGTGAAGGCGGCGGCGCACCCGTAGAGGTCGTTGCGGATGCGCTGGCTGGTGAAGCCCTGTTCTTGGAGCCTGAGGGCTTCGTCCGCCAGGGCGAGCGCGCGGGTCTCGGTGGCCAGACGGCCACCGTGAAGGTGGTCGGCGGCGATGATCGCGGCGAACTTCTCATTCAGCCGACCGATGTCGCTGCCACCGATTCGGCCTCGTGAGGTGGAGTTCGCTGCGGCAGGTGTGGTTATGGCGGCCGTCGCGGCGGCTGCGGAAGTCAGAAATGCGCGGCGGCGCACGGGTGCTTCCTCCAGTTGTCGTGCCGAGCTGCTGCGTGGGGTGAAGCCGAGGTGAACGGCGCTGCGCTCGAACACCGCTTCCAGTGCTCGACGCTGGCGCTCCTGCGGCCAGTTGACCTTGCCTGCGAGCCATTGGCGCACGACGCGATCGCACACGCGGCCGTCGGCTCCGGTGAGGTTCCGGATCTCCGCGTTGACCAGCTCGGCTAACTCGGGCTGGGTCAAGCGCCTTTCTGCCATCGCTTGTTCCAGGGAGATGTTGCGCACGTTCTCAACCGTAGGGGCGGTGTGCCGCGCAGCACAGGGCCGAGGTAAAGCGCAGGCAATTTCATCCGGTTCGGCTGGAGATGGCAGGTCCCTTTTCGTCCTGTTCGCCGAAGAGGCAGCGGCAGTTTCATTGAGGCACCAAGCCCCTGCGCAATGAACGGAGACGGCGGTGACGCGTATGACCCAGCCACCCCGCACCACTTCTGAGACGTCCCCTGGTGACGAGGTGACACACAAGACGGCCACCGGCGAGGCGGCCACGGCCACGGCCGCTTCCGAAGTGACCCACGTGAGCATCCTGCGTGCCGATCTGGCCTACGACCACCGGGCCGAGCAGGCCGCGCTCGCGGTGCGGCTGCACCTTCGGAGCGGCGGCACGCAGGACACCGTGCTCGTCATGGAGCCCGGCCAGATGGAGATCTACTCGATGCAGTTGGCGCGGGCCATCGACCGGCGCGAGAAGTCACGGTCGGGACTCATCTGAGGCGGAGGACGCCCGGACCGGCTCCGGCCTCCGGTGGTGCTTCCGCCGGGGTCGGAGTTCTCCCTGCACCTCCTGTTTCTTTTCTGCCGACGACCAGAAGGAGAGATCGTGTTCAGTCACGCAGACCGCATGCCCACCGGCAGTCCGCTGCCGTCCGGCACCCGCCTCCCGGTTCCGTGGGGTGTGCGGCGCATGGCCCCCTATCCGGCGTTCGCTCCCGGATATGTCCGCACCGAGCTGGACCCGGTGACGCAGACCGCCCTCTACTTCGACGCGGACGGTCAGCCGGTCATGATGCCGGGCCATGGCACCAGCACCGGTACCAACCCGCCCACCAACACGGGCAACCCCTCCGACGGGTCCGGCGGCGGAGGCAGCGGCGGCGGGGACTCCGACACCGGGAACGACAGCGACCAGTGACCGGACCCGGCCCGGTGCTGGTCGTCACCAACCTTGACGACCCCACGACCGATCTGGTGATCACCGAACTGCACGGCCGGGGCGTCCCGGTCGTGCGGTTCGACTCGGGGGACTTCCCCCACGCCCTGTCGGTCGCGGCCACCATCACCACGGAGGGCGGTGTCGAAGGCACCCTCACCACGCCGTCGAGAACCGCCGACCTCGCCCGCGTCCGGTCGCTGTACTACCGGCGGCCCTCCGGGTTCGTCGTCGGCACCCTGGACGCGCAAGACGCCCGCTTCGCCGCGTTGCAGGCCCGCTACGGACTCGGCGGCGTGCTGGCCTCGCTACCTGGCTGCCTGTACGTCAACCATCCCCACCGCATCGGGGATGCGGAGTTCAAGCCCTCGGGGCTGGCCGCCGCCGTGTCCAGCGGCTTCACGGTGCCCCCGACGCTTCTCACCAGCGACCCCGACGCGGCGCGGGCGTTCGCCAAGCGCCACGGCCCGGTCATCCACAAGCCATTGAGCGCCCCGCTGTACCGGATCGACGGCGTCTCGTGCACCGTCGAGGTCGGCGAGGTGGATGCCGACCGGATCGACGATTCGGTGGGCGCCACCGCGCACCTCTTCCAGCGCCGCGTGGACAAGGTCGCGGACGCGCGTGTCACAGTCATCGGCCGGCAGGTGTTCTGCGTCCGAATCGACTCCGGTCTGCTCGACTGGCGCACCGATTACACCCAACTCACGTACACCGTCACCGAACCACCACCCGGCACCACCGAGCGTCTGTTCGCCTACCTGAAGCACTTCCGGCTGGTGTTCGGCGCTTTCGACTTCGCCATCGACCGCCACGGGCAATGGTGGTTCCTGGAATGCAACCCGTCCGGGCAATGGGCCTGGTTGGAGCCGGAGACCGGGCTGCCCATGATCGCGGCCATGGCCGACCTGTTGGAGGGGAAAGGCACGTGACGGACAAGGAACTGCGCCGGCGGCTCGCCGAGCGCCTGACGGAGAAGGGGCATCTGCGGAGCGGGCCGTGGCGGGCGGCGGTCGAGGCGGTGCCCCGTCACGAGTTCCTGCGCGGAGGGTTCTTCGAGCGGATCGACGGCGACGGGCCCACCGCGTGGCGGCCGGTGCCGGCCGACGGCCCACGGTGGCTGGAGCGCTGCTACGACGACGAATCCCTCGTGACGCAGATCGCGGGGACAATCGTCCCCGCCGACATCCGGGGCGAGATCATGCGAGCCCCGACCTCGTCGAGCACGATGCCGGGCCTGGTCGTCCGGATGCACGAAGACCTTCAGGGCGAGGACGGGCACAAGATCCTTGAAGTCGGCTCCGGATCCGGGTACTCCACCGCCCTGCTGTGCGAACGGTTCGGCTCCCGGCGGGTGACGTCGGTGGAAGTCGACGCGGGTGTGGCCGCCCGCGCCCGGACCGCCCTCGGCCAGATCGGATACACCCCCGACCTGGTGGACGGGGACGGTCTCGTCGGCCACCGGGACGGTGCCCCGTACGACCGGCTGAGCGTCACGTGCGGCGTCCTCGCCGTGCCGTACGAGTGGGTCGCCCAGACCCGGCCCGGCGGGATGATCCTGGCCACCGTGTGCGGCTGGATGTACTCCTCGGAGCTGGCCCGCCTGACCGTCGGCGAAGACGGCACCGCCACCGGCCGCTTCCTCGGCGGTCAGATCTCCTTCATGCTGGCTCGCCCCCACCAGCCGCCACCGCTGGGCCTGTTGCCCGACCCGGACGCGGGAGACGAGCGCCCGGCAGGGCTGGCCGCCGACGTTCTGGACGACTGGAACACGCGGTTCGTGGCCCAGCTCGCCGCCCCACGGGCCCAGAAGGTCGGCCTCACCCACGATGGCCGGACCGAGCCGCTGCTCATCGACGTGGCGGCCGGTTCCTGGGCCGCCCTGCGGCAGGACGGGGGAGGCCGCTGGCTGGTCCGCCAGGGCGGCCCGGCCCGGCTGTGGGACGACATCGAGGACCACGTACGCCGATGGCGGGCGGACGGAGCCCCGGCCCTGGAGGAGTTCACCGTCACAGTCACCCCCGACGGGCAGTCCGTCACGTGGCCGGCCAAGGGCTGACGTACGGTCCCAGGTCTCCCCCGGGGAGGGTCAGAGCTCTCCGGGGCAGCCCCGCGCCCCGGCCGCAGCCCGCCGAAGGGCACCCGCCCCCGCCACCGCCGTGGCCAACGCGAGGGCCGCCGCCCCGGCCGGTACGGCGTACGCGATGGCTGGGGTCAGGTGCTGGACGGTCCAGCCGCCCGTCGCCGAGCCCGCCGCGATGCCGCCGAGCAGGCCGGTCACGGCCAGGGTCATGCCCTCGTTGAGGCGGTCGGGCGGGGTGAGCCGTTGGACGAGCTGCATGGCTGTGACCATCGTTGGCGCGGTCGCCATGCCGGCCAGCAGCAGGCAGCCCGCGATGACCGGCAGGCTGCCGGTGCCGGTCGCGCCCGCCAGGGGGAGCGGCATCAGGGCGGCCATCGCGCCGACGCAGAACAGGAAGCGGCGGGTGGGCGGGCCGGTCGGGTGGAGCAGGCCGTAGAGCAGGCCCGCCGCGCAGGAGCCCGCCGCTTGCAGGGCGAGGACGGTGCCGGCCGCCGCCTGGTGGCCCTGGCCGTCCGCGAAGGCGACGGTGGCGACCTCCATCGAGCCGAAGACCGCGCCGGTCGAGATGAAGGTGAGCAGGAGGACCGGCAGGCCGGGCACCCGTATCGGGGACCGGCCGCGCTCGGCCGTACGCGGCGCGAGCGGCGGTTCGGTGCGGCGCTGCGCCGCGAAGAGCAGCGTCCCGGCGCACATCAGCAGCGCGCCGGTCAGGGTGCCCGCCTCCGGGAAGAGCGTGGTGCACAGGAACGCGGCGAGGACCGGGCCGAGCATGAAGCACACCTCGTCGGCGGCCTGCTCGAAGGAGTTCGCGGTGTGCAGGGAGGCCGGGTCGGCACGGAACAGGTGGGCCCAGCGGGCGCGGGACATGCCGCCGGTGTTCGGTGTGGTCGCGGTGCACGCGTAGGCCGCGAACAGGGTCCACGCCGGGGCGTCGTAGCGCACGCACAGCAGCAGGGCGATCGAGGCCGAGCCCGATATGAGGGTCGCGGGCACGGCGGTGCGGGCCTGGCCGTAGCGGTCGGCCAGCCGGGCGGTCCACGGCGCGACGAGCGCGGTCGCGGCCAGCCCGGTCGCGGTGACCGCCCCGGCCAGGGCGTACGAGCCGCGCGAACCGGCGATCATGATGATCGCGCTGATGCCGAACATGCCCATCGGCAGTCGCCCCAGCAGATTCCAGCCGGTGAAGGCGCGCGAGCCCGGCTCGGCGAAGATCCGTCCGTAGGGGCCGAGGAAGCGGGGCGGGCCGCTGCGGCGGGGGCGGTTGGTGGGGTGGCCCGTGGGGCGGTCGGGGCGGTCGGGGTGGTCGGCCGGGGCGCGGGCGACCGCGATCAGGCGGTCGCCGGACAGGGCCAGGAGCGGGGTGCGGGCCCCGGAGTCGTCGAAAGGCACGGCCCCACCGTCGCCGCCCGCACCAGCACCGGTCCAACACTTATCCGGCCGCCATTGACGCGTCTGCGTTGTAAATCATCCGAACGGGGGCTAACGACGCGCCCCTGGGGCGACAAGAATGCTCAGGTGCCCCGAGATGTAGAGCCCCGCCTGCTGCGCGCGTTCGCGGCCGTCGCCGACGAGTTGCACTTCACCCGTGCCGCCGCCCAGCTGTACGTCGCCCAGCAAGCGCTGAGCCGCGACATCCGCCGGCTGGAAAGGGAGTTGGGCGCCGAGCTCTTCGTCCGTACGACCCGGCAGGTCGCCCTCACTCCTGAGGGTGAACGGCTGCTGCCGCACGCCCGCCGGGTGCTGGACGCGCAGGACGGGCTCGTGGAGGCGTTCGCCGGTGCGCCCCGGCCGCTGCTCGTGGACCTCAACAGCCCCGGCATGACGACCAGCAGAGTGCTGGCCGAGGCCCGCAGGCTCGCGCCCGGCGCCGAGCTGCTGGCCCGGTTCGAGAGCGGCCTGACCGGTGCCGCCGCAGAGATCCTCGCGGGGCGTATCGACGTGTCCTTCGGGCGGGTCGCCGGGCTCGACCCCGGCATACTGGCCCGGCTCGAACACCGCCCGGTGCGCTATGAGCCGATGGCCGTCATCCTGCCCCGCGACCACCCGCTGGCCCGCCGCGCCACGATTCCGCTGGACGCGCTGGCCGGCGAGACGGTCTACGCGGGGGCGGGCAACCCCGGCACCCTGGAGTGGACCGACCTGGCGACCCGGCTCTTCGCGGGCCGGGGCATCGCGCTGGCCCCGCCGGTACCGCAGGCGATCGGCGTCGAGGAGTTCAGCCGGGTGATGGAGCGGTACCGCAACCCGGTGCTCGCGGTCGTCGAGTTCCCCGAGATGCCGGGCTGCGTGCTGCGCCCGCTCAGCGACCCCGTACCGCTCTCGCCGCTGTCCATGGTGTGGCGGCGCGGCCTGCGCCACCCGGCCCTGGAGGCGCTGCACGACGCGGTACGGACGCTGTCCGCCACCGAGCGGTGGCTGGAGCGCCCGCCGGGCTCCTGGCTGCCGCCGGCCGACGTGGGGGTGGGGGGCCAGGGATGACACCGGAACGGGTCCCTGAGCCGCCCGCCCCTGAGCCGCCCACCGCCGAGCCGCCCACCGCCGAGCCGCCCACCGCCGAGCCGCCCACCGCCGAGCCGCTCGGCCCCGAGCCGCCCGCCCCCGAGCCGCTCGGCCCCGAGCCGCCCGCCCCCGAGCCGCTCGGCCCCGAGCCGCTCGGCCCCGACTCGCTCACCTGGCAGTACTTCGGCGACTGGCGCGCGCTGCTGCTGGCCCCCTGGGCGGGCTCGATGCAGAACATGCACCCCGGGCTCGGGGCCGGCGTCGCCGAGCACTCGCGTTTCTTCGAGGAGCGCTGGGAACGCCTCTTCCGCTCGCTCTACCCGATCGGCGGCGTCGTCTACGACGGCCCGCGCGCGGCCGAGACCGCCCGTACCGTGCGCGGCTACCACGACACGATCAAGGGCGTGGACCGGCACGGCCGCCCGTACCACGCCCTCGACCCGGACACCTTCTACTGGGCGCACGCCACCTTCTTCGTGCTGACGCTCCATGTCGCCGACTACTTCGGCGGCGGGCTCACCGAAGCGCAGCGGCGGCAGCTCTTCGACGAGCATGTGCGCTGGTACCGGCTGTACGGGATGAGCATGCGGCCCGTACCCGCCGACTGGGAGGGCTTCCAGAAGTACTGGGACCACATGTGCGCCGACGTCCTGGAGGACAACGAGCCCACCCGCCAGGTCCTCGACCTGCGCCGCGTCGCCAAGCCGCCCGCGCTGCGCCGGCTGCCCGATCCGCTGTGGGCGCTGGCCAGGGTGCCGCTCAGCCGGGTGGGCGTCTGGATGACGGTCGGCATGTACCCGGAGGCCGTACGGCGGCGGCTCGGCTACTCCTGGTCGGCCACCGACGCTCGGCTGCTGCGCGCGCTCGGCGCGGTGGTGCACCACGCCTGGCGGCTCGTACCGCGCGAGCGCCGCTTCCACCCACGGGCGCGGGCCGGCTGGCGGCGCGCGGCGGGCCTGCGGGCGGCCGGCGCGGCGCACGTCGAGACGCCGGACCGCAATCTGCCGCCGCCCGATGAGCGGGATTCGCCGCAGCATTACTCGCCGCACTCGCCGCACTCGCCGCACTCGCCGCCGCCGGCCGGAGAGCGGGACACCGGGGACCGGGACACCCCGGAGCGCCCCGGCGGCTGACAGGCGGCTGGGCTGGGGCCTGACCGGGGCCTGACCGGGGCTTGGGGCCGTGGCCTGACCCGCTCCGACCGGCGGAGCCGGCCCCGCGCTGCCCGGTGGGCCGTCCACTCACAGCACCCCCGCCCGGAAGGTGAGAGCAAGGTTTCGTCCGCGTCACCTGCTGCCACGGGGCGGAAACGCGCTGTCTCTAGCGTCGGGAACCGACACCCGAAACCTGTGGAGGCGTGATGAGTGCTCCGACCACCACCCGCGAGGGAGGCCGCTGGATCGAGCAGTGGAATCCGGAGGACGAGACGTTCTGGAAGGAGAAGGGCCGGCGGATCGCCAACCGGAACCTGCTCTTCTCGGTGCTCTCCGAGCACATCGGCTTCTCGATCTGGAGCCTGTGGTCGGTCATGGTGCTCTTCATGGGCCCGGAGTACGGGATCGACCCGGCCGGTAAGTTCTTCCTGATCGGCATGGCCACCCTGGTCGGCGCGGTCATCCGGGTTCCGTACACCTTCGCCGTGGCCCGCTTCGGCGGACGCAACTGGACGATCGTCAGCGCGCTGCTGCTGCTCATCCCGACGGTCGCCGCCGCGTTCGTGATGGAGCCCGGCACCTCGTACTCGACGTTCCTGCTGGTCGCGGCGCTCACCGGGATCGGCGGCGGCAATTTCGCCTCCTCCATGACCAACATCAACTCCTTTTTCCCGCTGCGGAAGAAGGGCTGGGCGCTGGGCCTGAACGCGGGCGGCGGCAATATCGGGGTGCCCGTCGTCCAGCTGGTGGGCCTGCTCGTCATCGGTACGGCGGGGGCTGCCCATCCCCGGATCGTCCTCGGCGTCTACATCCCGTGCATCGTCATAGCCGCCCTCTGCGCCGCGCTGTATATGGACAACCTCGCGCCGGTCCGCAACGACGCCGGGGCCGCCAGGGAAGCCGCCAAGGACGTGCACACCTGGATCATGTCCTGCCTCTACATCGGCACCTTCGGGTCCTTCATCGGCTACAGCTTCGCCTTCGGCCTGGTGCTCCAGACCCAGTTCGGCCGCACTCCGCTGCAAGCCGCCTCGCTCACCTTCATCGGCCCGCTGCTGGGCTCGCTGATCCGACCGGTCGGCGGCTCGCTCGCGGACCGGTACGGCGGGGCCCGCATCACGCTGTGGAACTTCGCCGCGATGGCCGCAGCCACCGGAGTCGTGGTGTACGCCTCGGTGCAGAAATCGCTGCCGGTCTTCCTGACCGGATTCATCGCCCTGTTCGTGCTGACCGGGCTGGGCAACGGGTCCACGTACAAGATGATCCCCGCCATATTCCAGGCGAAAGCGCTGGCCCAGGGCATGACGGGGGAGCCGGCGGCGGCGTACGGGCGGCGGCTGTCCGGGGCCGCGATGGGGCTGATCGGGGCGGTCGGCGCGCTCGGCGGCCTCGGGATCAACCTGGCCTTCCGGCAGGCGTTCCTCACGACCGGATCCGGCACGCCGGCGTTCGTGTCCTTCCTGGTCTTCTACGCGCTGTGCTCCGCGCTGACCTGGGCCGTATACCTGCGGACGCCGGCCCGGCGGCCCGTACCGACCGAGGAGCGGCAGCCGCAGCCCGCGTACGCGGAGGTCTGACCCGGGCGATCGGGCCGGGCTCCCGGCGGGCAGGGAGCGCCGGCCTCGGCGCTGGTCCGGGCCGTAACAGCCCGGAAATCTTGCCGAACCGGGCCCGTCACCGGCTGTTGACAGGCTCGTGACCCCCATACAACTACGCTCGTACGACCAGTCGGGGCGGAGCGGGACGAGAGAGTCATGCAGGAGCAGGAGCAGCGGGACCCACGACAGGCACGAGAGCCGGCAGAGCCGGGAGAGTCAGCGGAGCCGGCGCGGGCAGTGGAGCCGGCACAGTCGGCAGAGCCGGCACGGCCACAGGGCGAGAAGGCCGTCGTGGTCGGGCCGCTGGCCGGGTTCACTATCGGGGTCACCGCCGCCCGCCGCGCCGAGGAACTGGGCACGCTGCTCATCCGGCGCGGCGCGGCCGTGCTGCACGCTCCGGCGCTGCGCATCGTGCCGCTGACGGACGACACGGAATTGCTCGCCACCACGAAGCAGCTGCTCGACCAGGCCCCCGACATCGTCATCGCGACCACCGCGATCGGCTTCCGGGGCTGGATCGAGGCCGCCGACGGCTGGGGCCTGGGCGAGGCGCTGCTCGAACGGCTGCGGGGCGTCGAGCTGCTGGCCCGCGGCCCCAAGGTGCGCGGGGCCATCCGCGCGGCCGGGCTCACCGAGCACTGGTCGCCCGCCTCCGAGTCGATGGCCGAGGTGCTCGACCGGCTGCTGGAGCAGGGTGTGGACGGGCGGCGGATCGCCATCCAGCTGCACGGCGAACCGCTGCCGGGCTTCATCGAGGCGCTGCGGGTCGCGGGCGGCGAGGTCATCGGGGTGCCCGTGTACCGCTGGATGCCGCCGGAGGACATCGGGCCCGTCGACCGGCTGATCGACGCGACGATCGGCCGGTCCCTCGACGCGGTGACCTTCACCAGCGCGCCCGCCGCCGCGAGCCTGCTGCGGCGGGCCGAAGAGCGGGGCATCCAGCGGGAGTTGGTGGAAGCACTGCGCCACGACGTGCTGCCGGCGTGCGTCGGCTCGGTCACCGCGCTGCCGTTGCAGGCCCACGACATCGTCACCTACCAGCCGGAGCGCTTCCGGCTGGGCCCGCTCGTCCAGCTGCTGTGCCGGGAAATGCCGGGCCGGGCCAGGGCGTTGCCGGTCGCCGGGCACCGGGTGGAGATCCGGGGCCAGGCGGTGCTGGTCGACGGCGAGCTGCGGGCCGTACCGCCCGCCGGGATGTCGCTGCTGCGGGCGCTGGCCCGGCGCGCCGGCTGGGTGGTGCCACGGGCCGAGCTGCTGGCGGCGCTGCCGGGGTCCGGCCGGGACGAGCACGCGGTGGAGAGCGCGATGGCCCGGCTGCGGGTGGCGCTCGGGGCCCCGAAGCTCATCCAGACCGTGGTGAAGCGGGGGTACCGGCTGGCGCTGGACCCGTCGGCCGACACGAAGTACGGGGACGACGCGTAGCGGTGAAGTACGGGGGCGGCGGGTAGCGGTTGGCGGTGGCGGGTGCGGTGACGGCTCGCGGGGGACGCGCCGCGCGACGCGGGCATCCGGAACCGGCGGGGCGACCGGAACCGGCGGGGCGACCGGAACCGGCGGGGCGCGGCTGAACGCGGGCTTCCGGCCCGGATCGTCCCCACGCCCGGTCGGGGGTCTTCCGGCCGTGCGTGGGGGCGGGCACTCTGGGAAACGCGCCCGCGCGGTGCGCGGAACCAGTGGTCCGGAAGGAGTGACAGGGGCATGGCGTCGGCGACGGCCTCCCACGATCTGCGGTTCGACTCCGGGCGGATCTGCCTGGACCTGGTGGCCACCGTCGTCGGACGGCTCGGTGAGGATCCGGCCGAACGGCTCGGCAGACCCGGGCAGTTGGCCGCCTGGCTGATCGGGGCCGGGCTGGTGCCGAGCGGCGCCGAACTCGACTCGGTGGACACCCGCTGGCTGGCCCGCTTCCGCGAGCTGCGGGAGCTGCTGCACCGCGTCGTGCACAGCGAAATCGGCGGAATCAGCAGTACGGATGGGACCGGGGGGACCGGTGGGACCGGCCGGGGCGCGTCGAGCCTCGACGTCATCGCCACGGAACGGGATGTGGGGCGGCTCAACGCGCTCGCCGCGATACCGCCGCCCGCCGTACGGGCCGTCCGCGCCCGGGACGGCGCACTGGTGCGTACGCTCGTCGCCGCTCCGGACTGCGCGGCGCTGCTCGGCGCGGTCGCCCGGGACGCCGTCGAGCTGCTCACCGACCCGGTGCTGCGCGGGCAGTTGCGGCAGTGCGAGGGAGAGAACTGCTCGCTGGTCTACCTCGACACCTCGCGCGGACGCCGACGGCGGTGGTGCTCCAGTGAGGTGTGCGGCAACCGCGAACGGGTGGCCCGGCACCGGCGGCGGGCGGTCGCCGCGCAGCTGTGGAAGCCGTAGCAGCCGTCGAAGCCGTAGAAGAGAGGCAGAGCCGCGCGAACAACCCCGTCCATGGCGCAACCCCCCCGACATGGCGCACCCCCCGGACATGGCGCAGCTCCCGGTCGGGGGGCCGGGAGCTGCGCGCTGGTGGGGCGGTTGGTGAGCCGAGGGTGGGGTGTGGGTGACCGCGCGTGCGTTCGCTGACGGTCACCCGCACCCGCTCACCCGCCGCCGGGTATCAGGTGTCGCCGGTCGTCACGCGCCGTTCACGAAGAGGTAGTCGGCCCGGTAGGGCACCGCGACCTTCCGCTGCTTGTGCGGGTCGCAGCTGCCCGCCGGGGCGACGCCGCCGGCCGTGTTGAGGCGCAGGATCTCGTCGGTGCCCGCGAGCAGGCCGTGCTTCTTGCCGGCCTGCTCGGCGCGCAGGTCGAGTTCGGGGATGTTGTCCGCGCCGTTCGGGGTCCTGCTGATCAGTTGGCCGGTCACCGCGGAGCGGTCGCGCGCGACCCAGGCGGGCGGGCCCTGCGGTCCGGGCTTGGCGAAGGAGTGCGAGATGCCGCGCTGAAGCCGGGCGCTGACGTTGTTCTGGGTGAAGGCGTAGCCGCCGCCCGGCTGCTGGGTGCAGGCGTAGATCTGCGAGCCCTTGACCACGGACGCCTGGAAGTTCTGCCGCAGCGCCTTGTTCATGTCGATCGCGCCGGCCAGTTTGTGCACCTGGCCGCGTACGGCGCCGCCGGGGAATTCACCGGTGTGCAGATTGAAGTAGAACCCGTTCGGATTCGTCCGCAGGTCGTTGAGGAGTCGCTGATCCCCGACCTTTACCGTGCCGCTCACCGAGGTGCGGCCGTCGGGCAGTTTCTTCGCGAAGAACGGGATCTTTATCGCGCCGTTCGTCCCCTTCGCGCCCTGGTGGATATGGGCGGCGGTGGGTGCGGCGATGCCGCGGAACTTGAAGGCGAACGAGACCTCGTCGCCCTGGACGCGCATAAAGGCGATCGCCTTGCCGTCCTTGTCCCCGACGGCCGGACCGCCGGGCGCGGGGACCTCGTTGGCGCCGTTGAGGCTGCCCGCGAAGAAGGCCGCGCCGCTCTGGTTCGTCGCGCTGAGCTTGCCGAGGCCGCTGTCCCGCGTGCTGCCGTGCGCGGTGCCGTGCGACGTGCCCTGTGCGTGGCTGTGCCCCTGCCGGCCGTTGTCCCCACTGGCCGAGTCCGCGAAGGCGGGCAGCACCGTGAGGGCCAGTCCGGCGGTCGCGGCGACGGCGGTGGCGCCGACCAGGACGGTGGTGCGCCGGTTCTCGGTGCGCCAGTTGATCGATCGCATGATGCGGTCCTCCCGTGTCGGAGCCGCTGCCCCCTGCAACGGCTTCCGGGGTGTGTTACGGGGCCGATCAGCGAACCCGTTCAGCTGGAAAATGGGTGCTGCGTCACATGGATTCCGTTGAACGCGGAGGCCATTCGATCCGTAGGCGATCCGTGGAGCGACCGGCCCGCGAAGATTCTTCGAATTTCTTCGCCGGGCGTTGAGTCGCTTCGTACACCGGGGCCGTAGTGATGGCTGGCAGGGCCGATAGGGCCGGTGGGGCCGAATGCGGCCGACGGGGCCGTTCAACGGGGTACGGGCTGTTGAACAGAGCCGTGAAGAATGCGAATCGGGGATGACGACATGCGTAGGACGAATCGACTCGGACTGCTCGCCGCTACGGGGCTCGCCGCCCTCGCGCTGACCGCTACCGCCTGCGACTCGGGCGGCTCGGACTACGGCGGCTCGGACAGGAGCGACACCCCGGCGAAGGACACGGGGCAGCAGCCGTCGCCCGCGGCCGGCGGCGCGGACCTGGCCGCCGCAGAGTCCCCGCGACTGGGCAGCATCGTCACCGACGCCGAGGGCCGCACGCTGTACCGCTTCGGCCAGGACACCGCCGACCCGTCGGTCTCGAACTGCAAGGACGACTGCGCCGCCAAGTGGCCGCCCGCGCTCGCCGGGGGCCGGGCGACGCTCAAGGGCGTCGACAAGAACCTGGTGTCCACGGTGACCCGCGCGGACGGCGGCAAGCAACTCACCCTCGCCGGCTGGCCGCTGTACCGCTTCGCGCAGGACGCGAAGCCCGGCGACGCCAAGGGGCAGGGCGTCGGCGGCACCTGGTTCGCCAGCACCCCCGAGGGCAAGAAGGCGCAGGCCGGGGCGGCGGGCGCGGAGGACAAGCAGGGGAGTGACGGCGCGGACGGCGGCGAGAATGGCGACGGCAGTGGCAGTGACGAGTACGGCTACTGATGGCGCTCGGGCCCGTACGGCCGGGCTGCGGGGCCAGGCAGGGCCGGCAGCGCTCTCGGGCCTGTCGGGATCGGATCACCACGCCGTATCGACCGGGGGGTTGAAAGTGCGCGAGGATGCCGTCGTGGCAGACGACGGTCCGCTCAGGGAGAATTCCGGCGCCAGACATGCCGGCCGGGTCAGAGCGCCCGACGAGGAACTGATGCGGGGCTTGTACGCGGAACACGCGGGCCCGCTGCTCGGCTACGTCCTGCGGCTGGTGGCGGGTGACCGCCACCGGGCCGAGGACATCGTGCAGGAGACCCTGCTGCGGGCCTGGCGCAACGCGGACCAGCTGAGCCGCGCCACCGGGTCCGTACGGCCCTGGCTGGTGACGGTCGCCCGCCGGATCGTCATCGACGGGCACCGCGGCCGGCAGGCCCGCCCGCAGGAGGTCGACCCGGCGCCGCTGGAGATGATGCCCGCGGAGGACGAGATGGACCGGGCGCTGTCGCTGATGACGATGTCCGAGGCGATGCGGGAACTCAGCGGTGCGCACCGCGAAGTGCTCGTCGAGACCTACTTCAAGGGCCGCACTGTCGGTGAGGCCGCCGAGGCGCTGCGGATTCCCGCCGGAACGGTCAGATCACGGGTGTTCTACGCACTGCGCTCACTGAAACTCGCGCTGGAGGAGAGAGGGGTGACGGCATGACGTCGCGAGAGCAACAGCACACCGATGTCGGCGCGTACGCGCTCGGCGTACTCGACGACGTGGACGCCACCCGCTTCGAGGAGCACCTCGCGGACTGCCCGAGCTGCGCCGCACAGCTCGACGACCTGATGGGGCTGCCGCCGCTGCTCGCGGACTTCGCGGCCGGCGGGGGTTCCGTCGGCCCGGCGGACCCGGCGTTCGTCGCCGCTCCCGGGCCGGGGCCCGAGCTGCTGGACCGGCTGCTCGGCGAGGTCGCCGCGACCCGCAGGACGGCCCGCAGGCGGCGGCTGTACCTGGTCGCCGCGGCCGCCGCGCTGATCATCGGCGGCCCGGCGGTCGCGACAGTGGTCAGCTCCGATGACGGGGCCGGGGACCGCGCCATCGCCGGCCCCGCGATGGCGATGTACCAGCAGGGCGAGAAGATCGGGCGGACCGACCCGACCACCAAAGTGGCCGCCACGGTCTCGATGGAGCAGAAGCCGTGGGGCACCCATGTCGCGCTCAAGCTGGGCAACGTCAAGGGTCCGCTCAAGTGCGACCTGGTAGCCGTCTCCAAGAGCGGCGAGGAGCAGACGGTCACCACCTGGGCGGTCCCCAAGTGGGGCTACGGCGTGCCCGGCGGCAAGGGTGACAAAGGGAACAAGGAACCGTTCTACGCGCACGGCGGCGCGGCCCTCGACCGGAACGATATCGACCACTTCGAGGTGCGCACCCTCGACGGCCGGCGTCTGGTGCGCGTCCCGGTCTGACGCCGGTCCGATGCCGGTCTCGGTCCGACGGCGCCGCCCGCGCCCCCGGCCCGACGCCGCTCCGACGCCGCTCCGACGCCGCCCTGATGTCGCCTGTGCCCCGGTTTGCCCCCATCGTTGACGTGCGTGCGCGCAGCCCCCGTGTTCGCGTACGGTTGACGGCTGCCTGAGCACGTCAGAAGGGGGCCTTGCGTGGTAGCGCAAGACGCAGCGCAAACCGCATCGCCCGAGGGCGTGCGCGACCGCGAAATCGCCATGGAGCAGCAGCACCTGAACCGGGTGTACCGCCGTCTCAACGAGAAGATTCACGAGGCCGAGTTCCTGGTGGGCGATGCCTCCCAACGGGGACAGGTCGGAACCCCCGGCGCGCTCGCCGAGCGCGACGCGCAGGTTTTCCGCGCCGGAATCCACCTCAACCGGCTGAACAGCGAATTCGAGGACTTTCTCTTCGGCCGCATCGACCTGCTCGAAGGAAAGGACGGCGAACGAGGAGCCGACGGCGCGTTCAGCTCGGTGGAGCCCGCGGAGGGAGCCGTCGAACAGGACGCGGAGGGCCGTGGCCACGCACGGATCGAGGAGACCCTGCACATCGGGCGCATCGGCGTCCTGGACACCGACTACGCGCCGCTGGTCATCGACTGGCGGGCGCCGGCCGCCGCGCCGTTCTACCGCTCGACGCCCAAGGAGCCGGGCCGGGTGGTGCGCCGCCGGGTGATCCGCAGCAAGGGCCGCAAGGTGCTCGGCGTCGAGGACGACCTGCTCCGTCCCGAGCTGACCGTGAGCCTGAACGGCGGCGGTCTGCCGGTCATCGGCGACGGCGCGCTGATGGCCGCGCTCGGCCAGGCCCGCAGCCACACGATGCGCGACATCGTCTCGTCGATCCAGGCCGAACAGGACCTGGTCATCCGAGCCCCCGCGACCTCGGTCGCCGAGGTCGGCGGCGGCCCCGGCACCGGCAAGACGGCGGTCGCCCTGCACCGGGCCGCCTACCTGCTCTACCAGGACCGCAGGCGCTACGCCGGCGGCATCCTGGTGGTCAGCCCGACCCCGCTGCTCGTCGCCTACACCGAGGGCGTGCTGCCCTCGCTCGGCGAGGAGGGCCAGGTCGCCATCCGGGCCGTCGGCAGCCTCGTCGACGGCGCGGAGGCCGATACGTACGACGAGCCCGCCGTGGCCCGGATCAAGGGCTCCGCACGGATGCTCAAGGTGCTCCGCAAGGCGGCCAGGGGCGCGCTGGAGCAGCCCCGGCCGCAGCCGTCGAGCCGGGACAACGGCGGCCAGCTCGCCTTCGGCGAGGACGACGAACAGGCCGGCGAAGCCGCGGGCGGCACCGCGGCCGTCACCCCGACCTCGCTGCGCGTCGTCGCCTTCGGCGCCCGCGTCGAACTGGGCGAACGGGAGCTGACCCGCATCCGCGAGTCGGCCCTCGGCGGCTCCGCGCCGGTCAACCTGCTGCGCCCGCGCGCCCGGCGACTGCTGCTGGACGCGCTCTGGTCCGCCTCGGGCAGCCGCAAGCGGTTCACCGACCCGGACATGGCCGCCGAGGCGCGGGCGGCCTTCGACGAGGACGTCTCGACCGAGGACGTCTTCATCGGCTTCATGGCCGCGTGGTGGCCGGAGCTGACCCCGCGCCGGGTGCTCGGCGCGATGGCCGACGAGCGGCGGCTCGGCCGCTGGGCGCGCCGGGTGCTCACGCCGCGCGAGACCCGGCAGCTGGCCCGCTCGCTGCGCCGGCTGGACGAGGACGGCAAGGGCCCGCTGTCCGTCCACGACGTGGCGCTGCTCGACGAGCTGCACACGCTGCTCGGCGCGCTGCCGCCGCCCAAGAAGCGCGAGCACGATCCGCTGGACCAGCTCACCGGTCTCGACGAGGTCACCACCTTCTCCGACCGGATGTCCTCGCGCCGCAGCCGGCTGGACCGGATGGAGGAGGAGCGCACGGACTACGCCCACGTCATCGTCGACGAGGCGCAGGACCTGACGCCCATGCAGTGGCGGCTGGTCGGCCGCCGCGGCCGGCAGGCCACCTGGACGGTCGTCGGCGACCCGGCGCAGAGCTCCTGGTCCGACCCGGACGAGGCGGCCGAGGCCCGCGATGAGGCGCTCGGCTCCCGGCCGCGCCGGAAGTTCTCGCTGACCGTCAACTACCGCAACCCGGCGGAGATCGCGGAGGTGGCGGCGAAGGTGCTGGCGCTCGCGATGCCCGGCATGGAGTCGCCGCGCGCGGTCCGCTCGACCGGCCTGGCGCCCCGCTTCGCGGTCGCCCAGGGCGACGTGGGCACCTCGGTGCGGGAGGAGGCGCAGCGGCTGCTGGACGAGGTGGACGGCACCGTCGGCGTGGTCGTCGCCATGCACCTGCGCGAGCAGGCCAGGCACTGGCTGGCGGGCCTCGGCGACCGGGTGGTGGCGCTGGGCAGCCTGGAGGCGAAGGGGCTGGAATACGACGCGACGGTCGTCGTCTCCCCGGCCGAGATCGCGGACGAGTCCCCGGCGGGCCTGCGGGTGCTCTACGTGGCGCTGACCCGGGCGACGCAACGACTCACGGTCCTGTCGGGGGACCGGGACCAGCCGGATGAGCGGGGGGTCCCGGACCTGTTGAGGGAGTAGTCGGCGGGGGTGTCCTCAATCGCCTGGGGGCTAAATTCAGCCCGTTGGGGGCACCTCCCGGACGAAGTCTGGGGGAGATTGAGGACCCCCGTGGCCGAGGGGCCGAGGGGCCGAGGGGCCGATCCGGAGCTCCTTGTCCGGGTCCGTACGGGTCCGTACGGGCCCCGCCTGGCCCGTCTGCGCCCCAAATGGCGGGAAGCCGCCCCCGGCCGCCTGCGCGGGGAGTGCGGCCGTCCACGACGGCATACGCGGCTCCGGCACCGCGTCCCTACAGGCTCCGCGCGGCCCGCGAAGGGCGGCCCGCGGTGGATTCGAGCCATCTTGCGGGGCGGGAATCGCTTTGCGGGACCGTTTGTTAGCCTGGTGTCGGCACCGGCTCGATCCAAGCCCCCGGGCCCAACCTCAGTCGCTACGAGCGACCACTTGCCGCGAGGCGAGCATGGCGGGTCGGTGCCGTTTCAAGCGGTTGACGGGCGTCTCTCCTTCGGGAGAGGCGCCCGTCGTCGTCTCCGGAGTCGGGGGTTCCGCCAAAGGGGACTCTCTCGTATGGTGGAAACATACTTCCGAAACCAGCTGCCTTAACGTCTACCGGCTGGTAGGTGGGACGATCCGAGGGTATGACCCGGCTTGCGCCGAGGTCATGCGCGAAGCGAAGCACAGGGAAAGCAGAGGAAGTCGGCCATGGCAACGGCGCCCAGCGTCTCGTACTCGATCACGGTGCGGCTGGAGGTTCCCGCGAGCGGAACCGCGGTCAGTCAGCTCACCACGGCTGTGGAGTCCTCCGGCGGTTCCGTCACCGGCCTCGACGTCACCGCTTCCGGCCACGAGATGCTGCGGATCGATGTGACCATCGCCACGACCTCGACCGCGCACGCCGACGAGATCGTCGGAAAGCTCCGCGGCATCGAGGGCATCTCGCTGGGCAAGGTCTCCGACCGAACCTTCCTGATGCACCTCGGCGGCAAGATCGAGATGGCCTCGAAGCACCCCATCCGCAACCGTGACGATCTCTCCATGATCTACACGCCGGGTGTGGCCCGCGTCTGCATGGCCATCGCGGAGAACCCCGAGGACGCCCGCCGGCTGACCATCAAGCGCAACACCGTCGCGGTCGTCACCGACGGTTCCGCGGTGCTGGGCCTGGGCAACATCGGCCCGATGGCCGCGCTGCCGGTGATGGAGGGCAAGGCGGCCCTGTTCAAGACCTTCGCGGGCATCGACGCCTGGCCGATCTGCCTGGACACCCAGGACACCGACGAGATCGTCGCGATCGTCAAGGCCATCGCCCCCGGCTTCGCGGGCATCAACCTGGAGGACATCTCGGCGCCCCGCTGCTTCGAGATCGAGGCCCGGCTGCGCGAGGCCCTGGACATCCCGGTCTTCCACGACGACCAGCACGGCACCGCCATCGTCGTGCTCGCCTCGCTGACCAACGCGCTGCGCGTGGTCGGCAAGGCGATCGGCGACGTACGGGTCGTCATGTCCGGCGCGGGTGCGGCCGGCACGGCCATCCTCAAGCTGCTCATCGCCGCCGGCGTCCGGCACGCGGTGGTCGCCGACATCCACGGTGTCGTGCACGCCAAGCGGGAGGACCTGGTCTCCGCGGACCCCGGGTCCCCGTTGCGCTGGGTGGCGGACAACACCAACCCCGAAGGTGTCACCGGCACCCTCAAGGAGGCCGTGCGCGGCGCGGACGTCTTCATCGGCGTCTCGGCCCCCAATGTGATCAACGGCGCGGACGTGGCCGCGATGGCCGAGGGCAGCATCGTCTTCGCCCTCGCCAACCCCGACCCCGAGGTGGACCCCGGCATCGCCCGGGAGACCGCCTCCGTGGTCGCCACGGGCCGCAGCGACTTCCCCAATCAGATCAACAACGTGCTGGTCTTCCCGGGGGTTTTCCGCGGTCTGCTGGACGCTCAGTCCCGTACGGTCAATACGGACATGATGCTGGCAGCGGCGGGCGCGCTCGCGGATGTGGTCGCCGAGGACGAACTCAACGCGAACTACATCATTCCGAGCGTCTTCAACGACAAGGTCGCGGGCACGGTGGCCGGAGCGGTCCGTACGGCGGCGAAGGCGGCCGGAGCGGCTGTGACGGCGGCCACCACCGCGTAGGCACGGCGCGTCGCGGGACGCGGTGCCCGTAACGTCCCCCTAGGGTGGCGGGCAGAAAACGGCCGCGACCTGAAGCCCACACTGAAGCCGACCGCGATGTGCTGCCGGGAGCAGGCGGAACGTCACCACTCCACGGGCAGTGGCGCTTTTCGCGTGACTCTCCGGGGTGCCGGATTGGCGTTCCCGCCGCAGGTGGGGGCAGGATGCCTATCCGGGCGCGAGGGTCTGGCAGCAGACCCGGGTCCGGGGACTGTCCGAGGACCCTGGCAGCATCGGCTTCGATCTCACGCCTCATCGGCACGAAGAACACGGGAGTACAGATATGAACCGCAGTGAGCTGGTGGCCGCTCTGTCCGAGCGCGCCGAGGTGACCCGCAAGGACGCCGACGCCGTTCTGGCCGCTCTCGCCGAGACCATCGGTGAGGTCGTCGCCAAGGGCGAGGAGAAGGTCACCATCCCCGGCTTCCTGACCTTCGAGCGCACCCACCGTGCCGCTCGTACCGCTCGGAACCCGCAGACCGGCGACCCGATCCAGATCCCGGCCGGCTACAGCGTGAAGGTCTCCGCGGGCTCAAAGCTCAAGGAAGCCGCCAAGGGCAAGTAGGGCCGCACCACCGCACGACCGCTCAATACGAAGGGCGGCCATCCTCGGGATGGCCGCCCTTCGGCGTACGCACGGGCCGCCGAGGCGGCCCGTGACGGGGGGTCAGGCGGACAGCGCGCCGTTCGGGAGCTCGACCTTCGCACCCAGTGCCACGAGCTTCTCCATGAAGCTCTCGTAGCCGCGGTTGATCAGCTCGATGCCGTGCACCCGTGAGGTGCCCTCGGCCGCGAGCGCCGCGATCAGGTACGAGAAGCCGCCGCGCAGGTCGGGGATGACCAGATCGGCGCCCTGGAGCTTGGCCGGTCCGGAGACGACGGCCGAGTGCAGGAAGTTGCGCTGGCCGAAGCGGCAGGCGGAACCGCCCAGGCACTCGCGGTAGAGCTGGATGTGCGCGCCCATCTGGTTCAACGCGGAGGTGAATCCCAGCCGCGACTCGTAGACCGTCTCGTGGACGATGGAGAGCCCGGACGCCTGGGTCAGCGCGACGACCAGCGGCTGCTGCCAGTCGGTCTGGAAGCCGGGGTGGACGTCGGTCTCCAGCGCGATGGCGTTGAGCGGGCCGCCCGGGTGCCAGAAGCGGATGCCCTCGTCGTCGATCTCGAAGGCGCCGCCGACCCGCCGGAAGGTGTTCAGGAAGGTCATCATCGACCGCTGGTGGGCGCCGCGGACGTAGATGTTCCCCTCGGTCGCCAGCGCCGCGCTGGCCCAGGAGGCGGCCTCCAGGCGGTCCGGGAGGGCGCGGTGGTTGTAGCCGCCGAGCTTGTCGACGCCGGTGATCCGGATGGTCCGGTCGGTGTCCATCGAGATGATCGCGCCCATTTTCTGCAGGACGCAGATCAGGTCCTCGATCTCCGGCTCGACCGCCGCGTTCGACAGCTCGGTGACGCCCTCGGCCAGCACGGCCGTCAGCAGCACCTGCTCGGTCGAACCGACGGACGGGTACGGGAGGCGGATCTTGCAGCCGCGCAGCCGCTGCGGGGCCTCCAGGTACTGCCCGTCGTCCCGCTTCTCGATCGTCGCGCCGAACTGGCGCAGCACCTCGAAGTGGAAGTCGATCGGCCGGCCGCCGATGTCGCAGCCGCCCAGACCGGGGATGAAGGCGTGGCCGAGCCGGTGCAGCAGCGGGCCGCAGAACAGGATCGGGATGCGCGAGGAGCCGGCGTGCGCGTCGATGTCGGCGACGTTGGCGCTTTCCACATGCGACGGATCGAGAACCAGCTCGCCCGGTTCCTCGCCGGGGCGCACGGTGACGCCGTGCAGCTGCAGCAGTCCGCGGACCACACGCACATCACGGATGTCGGGGACATTGCGCAATCGGCTGGGCCCGCTGCCGAGCAGCGCGGCGACCATGGCCTTGGGCACGAGGTTCTTCGCGCCGCGAACCCGGATCTCACCTTCGAGCGGGATGCCGCCGTGGACAAGCAGTACGTCGTCGGTCATGGATCTCGCGTTCCTGGAGATGGGCGGGGGGGCAAAAGGAAATGGTAAGGGGAGGACGCCGGATACCCGTAAGGCCGAAGGGGCCGTATGCGCGTCATGGGTCCGTCACAACACTCTCCGCTGTCGCCGCGCGGCGCTCTGTGGCCGCCGGCCGCCGCCCGGGCGCGCCGGCGCGCCCCCGTTGCTGTCGTACGCCCCGGCTGCTCTCGCACGTGAGCCGCCGTTGACTCCCCGCCGCGGCCGGATCTGCGGGATCATGTGCCCATGACCGAGGTGTCCTCGCTCACAGGCCGGCTGCTCGTGGCGACTCCGGCGCTGGCGGACCCGAACTTCGACCGCGCGGTGGTGCTGCTCCTCGACCACGACGAGGAGGGCTCGCTCGGCGTCGTGCTCAACCGCCCCACGCCGGTCGGGGTGGGCGACATCCTGGCGTCCTGGGCGGGCCTGGCCGGCGAGCCCGGCGTGGTCTTCCAGGGCGGCCCGGTCTCGCTCGACTCGGCGCTGGCCCTCGCGGTCGTGCCGGGCGAGCCGCACGCCTCACAGGGCGCCGCGGTCGCCGGGGACGGCCCGCTGGGCTGGCGGCGGGTGCACGGCGCGATCGGCCTCGTCGACCTGGACGCGCCCCCCGAGCTGCTGGCCGCCGCCCTGGGCTCGCTGCGGATCTTCGCCGGTTACGCCGGCTGGGGCCCCGGCCAGCTGCGCGAGGAGCTGACCGACGGCGCGTGGTACGTCGTCGAGTCGGAGCCCGGCGACGTCTCCTCGCCCGACCCCGAGCGGCTCTGGCGCTCCGTGCTGCGACGGCAGCGCAGCGAGCTGGCGATGGTGGCCACCTATCCGGATGACGCGAGCCTCAACTGACGGGGAGCGGCTGAGCGGGCCGGGCTGATGGGGCGGCTGTGGGGTTCGGCTGTGGGGGCGGCCGGTCCGGTGGAATCCAGGCCGCACCGGTCGTCCCTTACGCGCCGGCCTCTCCGCCGACCAGCCCCAGGAGTCGTTCGGCCAGCGGATGCGCGCCGAGCGCCGGGATCGCGATGCGCACAGGCACCGGCGGCGCGTTCTTCAGCCGTACGAACCGCACCCCGGGGTGCGTATAGCGCCCGGCGACGGACCGCGGCGCGACCCCGACCCCGTGGTCCGCGGCCACGGACTCCACCCACTCGTCGAAGTTCCCGGCCGTGCAGGCCACCCGCGGCCGAGCGCCCTCGGGCCACAGGTCGGGCCGGGTAGTACCGCTGACCGTATTGACGACCAGCGGCAGCCCGGCCAGCTCCGACCAGTCCAGCACGCGCCGCCGGGCCAGCGTGGACGTGCGCGAGACGGCGGCCACCCGGTCCTCGTGGTACAGCACCCGGCTGCGCTCGCCGCCGCCCGTCGCCGGGTCAGCGGGCTCGCCGCGCAGCACCGCCACGTCCGTCTCCCCGGTGTCCAGCCCGGCCGTGGCCGCGTCCCGCCGTACGAGCCGTACGCCCGCGCCCGTGGCCCGCTTGAACTCCTCGACGAGCCGCGCGCACTCCGCCGGAAGCAGCCAGGTGAAGCCGAGCCGCAGCACGGACTCGCGGCAGGGCGCGCGCAGCGCGTCGTCGAGACGGGGGAGTAGTCCGGTCAGCTCGTCATACAGGCGCAGGCCGGCCGGCGTCGGGTCGACGCGTCGGGTGGTGCGCTCCAGCAGCCGGGCGCCGAGGGCCGCTTCCAGGGACTGGACGGTGCGGGTCAGCGCGGGCTGGCCGATGCCGAGCCGGCCGGCGGCGTGGGTGAAGCTCCGCTCCTCGACGACGGCGGTGAAGCAGCGCAGATGGCGGAGTTCGACACCGGGGACGTCACTCAGGGCGGTCGCGTCGCGCACATTCGCATCGCCCGCATCACTCACAGCACTCATGCCGAGTGAGCATAAGTGCACCTCCGGAGGCATTTCCGTCCGCCTCCCGGCCCCGCCTAGCGTCCCGGCCATCACACACCGGACGACCGACGACTGCGGGGAATCATCGTGCGCAAGGTCCTGCTATTGGCCCTGGGGTCCTTCACCCTCGGGCTGGACGCCTACGTCATGGCCGGGCTGCTGCCCGCCATCGCCGACGACACGGGGACGGCGGTCGCTCTCGCCGGCCAGCTGGTCACGGCCTTCACCCTGGCCTACGCCGTGTCCGCGCCGCTCTTCGCCGGGCTGCTCTCGGGGCGCGGGCCGCGCGCCGCTCTGATCGGCGCGCTCGCGCTGTTCACCGTCGCCAACGCGCTGACGGCGCTCGCGCCGACCTTCGCACTGCTGCTGCTGGCCCGGGTGGTCGCTGGAGCGGGCGCGGGGCTCTACTCGGCGCTGTCCACCGCCGCCGCCTCCTCGATGGTCCCGGCCGAGCGGCGCGGCCGGGCCCTCGCCCTGGTCATGGGCGGGATGAGCACCGGCACGGTGCTCGGCGTGCCGCTGGGCGTGCTGCTCGCCGAGCACACCGGCTGGCGCGCCACGCTCTGGCTGGTCACGGCGCTGGGCGCGATCGCGCTCAGCGGCCTCGCCGTCCTGCTGCCGCCGATGCCGTCGATGCCGAGGGCCGCGCGGATACCGGCGCGGGAGCGGCTGGCCGTCGTCGCGGACCGCGCCGTGGCCCCCGTCATCGCGGTGTCCTTTTTCGCCGCGGTCGCCAGCCTCGGCCTCTACACGTACCTCGCCCCGGTCCTCGAATCGGCGGGCGGCGTCCACGAGGTCAGCCCGTACCTGTGGGCGTGGGGCGTCGGCGGAGTGCTGGGCAGCGTTCTCGTGGGCCCGCTCGTGGACCGTGGGGGACGGGTCCTGCTGCTGGTCGGCTCGGTGCTCGCGCTGATCGCGCTGGCCCAGGCGCTGCTGCCGGCCCTCGCGTCCGTACCGCTCGCGGCGGGGCTCGCGCTCGTCGTCTGGGGCGCGGGCGGCTGGGCACTCCAGGTCCCCCAGCAGCACCGGCTGCTCGCGTTGCGCCCGGACCGGGGTCCGGTGGTGCTGGCGCTCAACAACTCCGCGCTCTACCTCGGCAGCGCCGTCGGCTCCGCGCTGGGCGGGCTCGCCCTCGCGGCGGGCCTCGCCCCGTACGTCCTGCCGTGGATCGCGGCCGGCGTGGCGGCCCTCGGCCTGCTGCTGCACGCCCTGACGGCGGTACGCGTCCCCTCCGGGACGGCCGGCGGCGCGACAAGCGCCCCCGAGCCTCAACTGACCGGACCCACCTTGGGTACTCTTGGAAACCATGAGCACTCTTGAGCCCGAGCGCGCGGCTGAGCCCGAGCGCGGTGCGGGCATCGGAACCCTGGTCGAGCCGACACCGCAGGTGTCCCACGGTGACGGGGACCACGAGCGCTTCGCCCATTACGTCCAGAAGGACAAGATCATGGCGAGCGCGCTGGAGGGCACGCCTGTCGTGGCCCTCTGCGGCAAGGTCTGGGTTCCGGGCCGCGATCCGAAGAAGTACCCGGTGTGCCCGATGTGCAAGGAGATTTTCGAGACCATGGGCGCCGGTGGCGACAAGGGCAAGGACGGCAAGGGCGGTAAGGGCGACAAGAAGTAGCGCCCCCGCTGCCTGTCCGTTCGCCGGCTTGTCGGCGTGACGTCCGAAACGGCCCCCGAAGTGCGCTTTCGCGTGCTTCGGGGGCCGTTTCCGTTGCATCCTGCGCTGCTGCTGGTCACAGAGTGGTAGAGACCTTTCGAACACCTCTTGTCCGGTCGGCCAACCCCTTCTAGTCTCCTGCGTGTTGTGCAGCACGAAACGACCGTTGCGTATGGTGCAACACCGACCCGTGGGAGTCCCTCCGTGAAGCTCTCTGCCCGAATCGTCGCTTCGGCGGCGGCGCTCGCCCTGGCCGGGCTCACCGCCACCGCCTGCGCCCCGTCCACCTCCGACAACAGCTCGAAGACGGACGAGAAGAGCGGCACCCTGCGCGTCTGGCTCTTCCAAGAGGTCAACAACAAGCCCAAGCAGGCCGTGGTCAACAGCGCGGTCACCGCTTTCGAGCAGCGGCACGAGGACGTCAAGGTCGACGTCGCCTACATACCGGTCGACACCCGCGCGCAGAAGATCAAAGCCGCCTTCAACGACCCGAAGAGCGCGCCCGACCTCATCGAGTACGGCAACACCGACACCGCCGGCTACGTCAACGACGGCGGACTCGCCGACGTCAGCGAGGAGTTCGCCGCCTGGGACGAGGCAGCGGACACCGACCCGACCGCCAAGCAGTCGGTGACGGTGGACGGCAAGATCTACGGCGCGCCGTTCTTCGTGGGCGTGCGGGCCCTCTACTACCGCACCGACGTCTTCAAGGACCTCGGGATCAAGCCGCCGAAGACACAGGCCGCGCTGGTCGCCGCGGCCAAGAAGATCCGCGAGGAGCGCCCCGAGCTGTACGGGCTGGTGGTCGGCGGGGCGTACACCTACGGGGCCATGCCGTTCATCTGGGCCAACGGCGGCGAACTCGCCACCGAGAAGGGCGGCGCGTACACCTCCGCCATCGACAGCCCCGCCGCCCGCAAGGGCATCAAGGCGTACACCCGGCTGTTCGGCGACGACAACTGCCCGGCGACGAAGTGCGCCGAGATGGGCGGCAACGACACCATCGAGGCGTTCTCCTCGGGCAAGGCCGGCATGGCCATCGGCGGCGACTTCAACCACCAGGCCGTCGAGGACGGCAAGGTCAAGGGGAAGTACGCGGTCGTGCCGCTGCCCGGCGTCAAGTCCGGCGACATCGCCCCGGCCTTCGCGGGCGGCAACAACGTCGGCGTGCTCAAGAGCACTTCGCACCGCACCCTCGCGGTGAGCCTGATGAAGTCGCTCGCGGGCAAGGACACCCAGCGCAAGCAGTTCGACGCGATGGGCTTCCTGCCGACCTTCACCGACGTGCGCAAGGAGGTCGCCGAGCGGGAGCCGTTCGTCGAGCCGTTCGTACGGACCCTCGGCGCGGGCGCGAAGTTCGTCCCCGCCTCGCCCGGCTGGGCAACCATCGACGCCTCGCTGGTGCTGCCGAACATGTTCCAGGAGGTCGTCAGCGGCCGTCAGGGCGTGGACGCGGCGGCGGGCGACGCGGCGAAGAAGATGGACGAGTCCTTCCAGAAGTCCGCGGGCTGACCGATGGCACAGAACCTGACGGCCGAGGCCGCCCTCGCGCGCGAGCCCGCGGCGGCGGCACGGCGGCGGCTCCGGCCGCCCGAGCGGCGGCAGAGCGCCGGCTCCGGCCGCCGCGGCGGCTGGACCCCCTGGCTCTACCTCGCCCCCGCGCTCGTCGTCCTCGCCGGGCTGCTCATCTACCCGATCTACCAACTCGGGCTGATCTCCTTCCTGGAGTACACCCAGGCGCAGGTCAGCGGTGGCGAGCCGACGACCTTCAAAGGCTTCGGCAACTACGCCGAACTCTTCGGCGACAGCCAGTTCTGGCAGGTGCTGGTCGCCACCCTGGCCTTCGCCGGCGCCTGCGTGCTCTGCACGCTCGCCCTCGGCTGCGCGCTCGCCGTGCTGCTCACCCGGATCCGGGCGGTGCCGCGGCTGGCGCTGATGCTCGCCGCGCTCGGCGCGTGGGCGACCCCCGCCATCACCGGCTCGACCGTCTGGGTCTTCCTCTTCGACCCCGACTTCGGACCGGTCAACAAGATCCTCACCGGCGCCGGGCTGAGCGGCTTCGCCGACTACTCCTGGACGTACGGCCGCTACAGCGCCTTCGCGCTGGTGCTGCTCGAAGTGGTCTGGTGCTCGTTCCCGTTCGTCATGGTCACCCTCTACGCCGGGATCAGGGCGATCCCCGAGGAGGTGCTGGAGGCGGCCTCGCTGGACGGCGCCTCGGCCTGGCGGATCTGGCGCAGCGTCATGGCCCCGATGCTGCGGCCGATCCTGATCGTCGTCACCATCCAGTCGATCATCTGGGACTTCAAAGTCTTCACCCAGATCTATGTGATGACCAACGGCGGCGGCATCGCGGGGCAGAACCTCACGCTCAACGTCTACGCGTACCAGAAGGCGTTCGCGTCCTCGCAGTACAGCCTCGGGTCGGCCATCGGCGTCGTCATGCTGCTGATCCTGCTCATCGTCACCCTCGGGTATCTGCGGCTGCTGCGCCGGCAAGGAGAAGAGCTGTGACCGCTCCCGTACCCGCTCCCGTACCCGGTTCCGCGCCCGCTCCCGTACCCGCTCCCGTACCCGGTTCCGCGCCCGCTCCCGTACCCGCTCCCGTACCCGGTTCCGCGCCCGCTCCCGTACCCGCTCCCGTACCCGGTTCCGCGCCCGTCCCCGCGCCCATCGCGGCTTCCGGTGGCCCGGTCGCCGTCCGCCCGGTCGCCGGCCGTTTCGCCGGGCGGCTGCGGGTGCGGCGGCCGTGGGTGCGGCGGCCGTGGCGGCTGGCCGCCGAGGCGACCGCGCTGGTCGTCGCCGCGGTCGTCGCCTTTCCGCTGTACTGGATGGTGCTCTCCGCCTTCAAGCCGGCCGGCGAGGTGCAGTCCGACTCGCCCCGGCCCTGGACCCTGCACCCCTCGCTGGACGCCTTCCGGCGCGTCTTCGACCAGCAGGACTTCGGCCGCTACTTCCTCAACAGCCTGCTGGTGGCCGGGACGGTGGTGATCGCCTCCGCGCTGATCGCCTTCCTCGCCGCGACCGCCGTCACCCGCTTCCGCTTCAAGTTCCGCACCACGCTGCTCATCATGTTCCTGGTCGCGCAGATGGTGCCGATCGAGGCGCTGACCATCCCGATGTTCTTCCTGATGCGGGACCTGGGCGACACCGTGCCCGGGATCGGGCTCAACACGCTGGGTTCGCTGATCCTGCCGCACATCGCCTTCTCGCTGCCGTTCGCGATCTGGATGCTGCGCGGCTTCGTCAAGGCCGTCCCGGAGTCGCTGGAGGAGGCGGCCTTCATCGACGGCGCGAGCCGCAGCCGCTTCCTGTGGCAGATCCTCTTCCCGCTGGTCTTCCCCGGACTCGTCGCGACGAGCGTCTTCTCCTTCATCTCCACCTGGAACGATTTCCTGTTCGCCAAGTCGTTCATCATCAGCGCCACGGAGAACTCCACGCTGCCGATGGCGCTGCTCGTCTTCTTCAAGGACGAGGGCAACGACTGGGGCGGGATCATGGCAGCATCGACCGTGATGACCATCCCTGTGCTGGTCTTCTTCGTACTCGTACAGCGCCGGCTCGTCTCGGGCCTCGGCGGCGCGGTGAAGGACTGATCGCATGACCGACCCCGGCTCCCACCCCGCCTCCCACCCCGGCTCCCACGAACTGATCCCCGCCCCCCGCAGCCTGCGCCGCGCGCCCGGCAGCTTCGTGCTCGGGCGCGGCCCGGTCCCCGACCTCGGGCGGCACGAGGCGATCCGCACCGCCGTGGACCCGGCCGTCGCCGACGAACTCGGCCCGGAGGGCTACCGGCTCGTCGTGGACGCCGAGGGCGTGCGCATCACCGGCGGCGGCGACGCCGGCGTCTTCTGGGGCACCCGGACGCTACGTCAACTCCTCGGCCCGGACGCGTTCCGGCGCGCGGCGGCCGACCCGGAGCGCGAGTGGACGGTGCCGTACGTCAGCGTCGAGGACGCGCCCCGGTTCCGCTGGCGCGGGCTGATGCTCGACGTGGCCCGGCACTTCATGCCGAAGGACGGCGTGCTGCGCTACCTCGATCTGCTCGCCGAGCACAAACTCAACGTGCTGCACCTGCATCTGACCGACGACCAGGGCTGGCGCGTCGAGATCAAGCGCTACCCGAAGCTCACCGAGGTCGGCGGCTGGCGGGAGCGGACCAAGTACGGACACCGGATGTCACCGCTGTGGGACGAGAAGCCGCACGGCGGTTACTACACCCAGGACGACATCCGCGAGATCGTCGCCTACGCGGCCGAACGGCATATCAGCGTCGTCCCGGAGATCGACATCCCCGGCCACTCGCAGGCCGCCATCGCCGCGTACCCCGAACTGGGCAACACCGACGTCATCGACACCACCTCCCTGGGCGTCTGGACCACTTGGGGCGTCAATCCGAACGTACTCGCCCCCACTGACACCACCCTGCGCTTCTACGAACACGTGCTGGAGGAGGTCCTCGACCTCTTCCCGGGCGCCTTCGTGCACATCGGCGGCGACGAGTGCCCCAAGGATCAGTGGCGCGAGTCGGCGGCCGCTCAGGCCCGCATCAAGGAACAGGGGTTGAAGGACGAGGACGAGTTGCAGAGCTGGTTCATCCGGCACTTCGACGGCTGGCTCGCCGAGCGCGGCCGGCGGCTGATCGGCTGGGACGAGATCCTGGAGGGCGGTCTCGCCCCCGGCGCGGCGGTCTCCTCCTGGCGCGGCTACGCGGGCGGCATCGCCGCAGCGCAGGCGGGCCACGACGTCGTCATGTGCCCCGAGCAGCAGGTCTACCTCGACCACCGGCAGGCGGACGGCGAGGACGAGCCGATGCCCATCGGCTATGTCCGCACCCTGCGGGACGTCTACCACTTCGAGCCGGTGCCGCCGCAACTCGACGCCGAGCAGGCGCGGCGTGTCATCGGCGCCCAGGCCAACGTCTGGACCGAAGTCATGGAGACCGCGCAGCGGGTGGACTACCAGGCATTCCCCCGGCTCGCCGCGTTCGCCGAGGTCGCCTGGTCCGAACTCCCGGCGCCCGCGGCGCGCGACTACCCGGACTTCGAGCGCCGGATGACCGCCCACTACACCCGGCTGGACGCCCTCGGCGTCGACTACCGGCCGCCCGGCGGCCCGCACCCCTGGCAGCGCCGTCCGATGCCGGACGGCGTGAGCGGCGGCCTCGGACGCCCGATCGACGGGCCGCCCCCGATCGTGTGAGCCGTCACGGAACCCGCGTGCCCCTTTCGCGCGTCCCTGGGACGGTGGTTACCCTCTGCGGCGTAAGTCGCACAAGGCTCCCGAACAGTGGCAATACGCACCCGTCGGTGACAGCTCCGGAAAACGGGCGCTCACCCGGCCCAGCGCGCGCCACCCGGTTCGCGGACCCTCGCGTCGGCGGATCCGGAAGATGTGCCAGAGTTGCCACGTCCGGGCCGTGAGCACGTAGCGTACGGCGCAACAGCCGGGACTCCGGGGACGGGGCAGCTGGGTTGACCACGCACGCAACGCACGCGGCGCAATCGGTGACGTTGCCGGCCTCGCTCGACGAGGCCGTCGCGGCGCTGGCCGCCATGCCCGCGGCCGTTCCCGTCGCGGGCGGCACCGATCTGATGGCGGCCGTCAACGACGGACTGCTGCGGCCCGCCGCCCTCGTCGGCCTCGGCCGGATCAGCGAGATCCGCGGCTGGCAGTACCAGGACGGACACGCGCTGCTCGGCGCCGGCCTCACCCACGCCCGGATGGGCCGCCCCGACTTCGCCGCGCTCATCCCCGCGCTCGCCGCCGCCGCCCGCGCCGCCGGACCGCCGCAGATCCGCAACGCGGGCACCCTGGGCGGCAATATCGTCACCGCCGCCGCGACCGGCGACGCGCTCCCGGTGCTCGCCGCCCTCGAAGCGACGCTGATCATCGCCGGACCGCACGGCACCCGCCGGGAGACCCCCGTCGGCCACCTGCTCGCGGGCGTCGACATGCTGCGCCCCGGTGAACTCATCGGCTTCGTACGGGTGCCGCTGCTGCACGCCCCGCAGACCTTCCTCAAAGCCACCGGCCGCACCGGCCCCGGCCGCGCCACCGCCTCCGTAGCCGTCGTCATGGAGCCGGCCCGGCGAACAGTGCGCTGCGCGGTCGGCGCCGTCGCGCCGATGCCGCTGCGGCCGCTCGAAGCCGAGCGCTGGGTGGCCGGACTCATCGACTGGGACGGTGACCGCTCGCTCGCCCCGGAGGCCTGCGCGGCCTTCGGCGAGTACGTCGCCGCCGCCTGCATTCCCGACCCGGAGCCCGCGCCCGAGGGCGGCGCACCGGCTCCGGCGCTGCCGCCCGCCGCGCTGCATCTACGGCGTACGGTGGCCGTCCTGGCCCGCCGCGCACTTGGGAGGGCGCTCTCGTGAGCGACGCCGACAGCCCGCAACAGCGTCCGGAGACGGACGCGGGCGCGGGCCCGAATCCATATCCGGACCCGAATCAAGGCCCGGACCCGAGGCAGCAGTACCCCGAGCAGGGCTGGCAGCCGCTGCCGCAGGGTGCGGAGTACGACGCGGAGGCGACCGCCTTCGTGCAGCTCCCGCCCGGCCTGATGGACTTCGCCACGCTGCCGCCCGGCTCCGACCCGCTGGCCGCCCCCGGCCACGGCTACACCCCGCCGTCCTTCCCGGACGCCAGGGCCCCCGGCCAGCACGCCGCGCCGCCCGCGACCCCGGGCGCCGGCACCGACCCGGGCGCGACCGGGCAGTGGTCGACGAACCAGTGGTCGACGCCGTTCACCGACGGTTCGACCAGGCCGACGGACCGGTCCGGGTACCGCGCGCCGGAGCCCGTCCGCCGCGATCCGGACCCCGCGGACACCGCCCAGTGGCCCATCCCGGAGAGCGGCGCCACCGGCCAGTGGTCGATCCCCTCCGTGCCGGACGACGGCGTGGACGAGTCCGGCGAGTACGTCGTCGGCGACCACCCGTCCGCCCCTGCTCCGCACTACGACCCCAACGGCGGCCGGGCCGGCGACGGCGGCACGGGCACCGGCCAGTGGACGTTCCCCGGCGCGGCGCAGCCGTCCGCCGACTACCCCGCCGACTCCGGCTACCCCGCCCCGGCGAACCCGCAGCCGTACGACGCGGCCGCCTCCACCGGGCACTGGCGCTTCCCCCCGGACGCCTCGGGCGACTCACCCGACTCACGGGATTTCGCGCCCCGGCACGACGCCCACGCGCCGGAAGCCCCGACGCCCGGCTGGCCCGACGCGTCATCCGGCGCGGGCCACTGGTCCGGGCCCGCTGGGCCCGCCGCGCCCGCGGAACCGGGAGCCGGCTCCGGCGAGTTCGGACGGACCGGCGGAACGGGCGGGGTCAGTGGGGCCGAGCGGCCCGGCGGGCCCCACGCCTTCGCGCCGGACGACCGCTCCGCCGCCGTGCACCCCGCGTGGCGGACGGACCCGGGCGCGGGCACGGACGACGGGCGACCGCACGTCCAGCGCGCCGGCCCCGGCCCCGACCGAGGGCCCGCCGTCAACGACGGGCGCGGTGATGGCCGCAGGGATGTTCGCGGCGACGGGCACAGCGCCGACAGGCACAGCGGCGGGCAGGCCGACGCGGGCCGTACGGGTCAGCACGCCTGGCCGTCCGACGCCGTACGCGACCTGCCGCAGCCCCGCTCGGCCGCCGCCTCCGAGAGCGGGCCGCCCGACGCCCGTTCGTCCGATCCCCGCAGGTCGCCCCTGTCCGGCCCGCTCGAACACGAGCGGCAGGACGGCGGGCACTCCGCATCGGCAGCCCCGGAGCACACCGGGCAACCGGCCGAACCGAACGCGCAGTTCACGGACGCGCCCGCCGGCGCGCCCGCGGACCGTGCCGACGGCCCCGGGCAGACGTCCGGCCCGGGCGAGTCCGCCGACGACGGCCCACAGAGCGCGCGGGCCACCGAGGCCGACGACGCCAGGGCCGAACTCGCCGACGCCGAGCCCGACCCGGGCGTCAACACCGACCCGGGCGTCAACACCGACCCCGACCCCGACCCCGGCTCCGGCACCGACGACCAGGCGCTCGCCCCCGACCCGGCCGGTGACGCCGCCGAAGTCCCCGACCCGCACAGCGAGCACCCGAACGCCTCCTACGTGCTGCGGGTGAACGGCGCGGACCGTCCCGTCACCGACGCCTGGATCGGCGAGTCGCTGCTCTACGTCCTGCGCGAGCGCCTCGGCCTCGCCGGGGCCAAGGACGGCTGCTCTCAAGGGGAGTGCGGCGCCTGCTCGGTGCAGGTGGACGGGCGGCTCGTCGCCTCCTGCCTGGTGCCGGCCGCCACCGCCGCCGGCTCCGAGGTCCGTACGGTCGAGGGGCTGGCCCAGGACGGCGCGCCGTCCGACGTGCAGCGGGCGCTGGCCAACTGCGGCGCCGTGCAGTGCGGCTTCTGCGTGCCAGGACTCGCGATGACCGTGCACGACCTGCTGGAGGGCAACCACGCCCCCACCGACCTGGAGACCCGGCAGGCCGTCTGCGGCAACCTCTGCCGCTGCTCCGGCTACCGGGGCGTCGTCGACGCGGTGCGCGAGGTCGTCGCGGAGCGGGTCAGCACGGCCGAAGCCGCAGCGGACGCGGCCGACGAGGAAGCCCGCGCGGGCCGGCCGGGACACCCGGACGAATCAGGCGGCAACGGCGAATCCCGCGATACCGCTGACAACGCAGCGCGCATTCCGCACCAGAGCGGCCCGTACGGCGCAGGCCCCTACCCCACAGGACCGGACGGCTCCGTCAACGGGCACGGCTTCGTCCATGAGAACGGCCAAGGCAACGCCAACGCGCCCTCCGGAGGCCAGGCATGACTGGAATGGCCGACAGCGCCGCCGCCGTCACCGCGCCCCCCGCCGCGAACGGCCCGGCGCCCTTCGAGCAGCCGCCGCACGGACTCGGCGTCTCGCTGCTGCCCACCGACCTGATCGCCAAGGCCGAGGGCACCTTCCCCTACGCGTCCGACCTGTGGGCCGAGGGCCTGCTGTGGGCCGCGATCCTGCGCTCCCCGCACCCGCACGCCCGCATCGTCTCCATCGACACCTCCGCCGCCGCCGAGATGCCGGGCGTACGGGCCGTGGTGACCCACCACGACGTGCCGGGCGACGCCGGGCACGGCCGCAGGGTCGCCGACCGCCCCGTCTTCGCGAAGGAGATCGTCCGGCACCACGGCGAGCCGATCGCCGCCATCGCCGCCGACCACCCCGACACCGCCCGGCTCGCCGCCGCCGCCATCGCCGTCGAGTACGAGGTGCTGGAACCGGTCACCGACCCGGAGAAGGCGTTCGCCGCCGAGCCGCTGCACCCCGACGGCAACGTCATCCGGCACATCCCGCTCAGCTACGGCGACCAGGACGCGGTCGGCGAGGTCATCGTCGAGGGGCTCTACCGCATAGGCCGCCAGGACCCGGCCCCGATCGGCGCCGAGGCCGGGCTCGCCGTGCCGCGCCCGGACGGCGGCGTGGAGATCTACACCGCCTCCACCGACCCGCACGCCGACCGCGACCTGGCCGCCGCCTGCTACGGCCTGGAGCCGGAGCGGGTGAAGGTCGTCGTCACCGGTGTGCCGGGTGCGACCGCCGACCGTGAGGACCCGGGCATGCAACTGCCGCTCGGGCTGCTCGCGCTGCGCACCGGCTGCCCGGTCAAGCTCGCGGCCACCCGCGAGGAGTCCTTCCTCGGCCACCCGCACCGCCACCCGGCGCTGCTCCGCTACCGCCATCACGCGGACGCCGAGGGCAAGCTGGTCAAGGTCGAGGCGCAGATCCTGCTCGACGCGGGCGCGTACGCCGACTCCTCGTCCGAGACGCTGGCCGCCGCCGTGGCCTTCGGCGCGGGCCCCTACGTCGTGCCGCACGCCTTCATCGAGGGCTGGGCGGTGCGGACCAACAACCCGCCGTCCGGGCACCTGCGCGGCGAGGGCGCGCTCCAGGTCTGCGCCGCGTACGAGGGCCAGATGGACAAGCTCGCGGCCAAGCTCGGCATCGATCCCGCCGAACTGCGGCTGCGCAATGTGCTGGCCACCGGCGACCTGCTGCCCACCGGCCAGACCGTCACCTGCCCCGCCCCGGTCGCCGAACTGCTGCGCGCCGTACGGGACGCGCCGCTGCCCGCGCTGCCCAAGGACGGCCCCGAGGAGGACTGGCTGCTGCCGGGCGGCCCGGAGGGCGCGGGCGAGCCGAGCGCGGTGCGCCGGGGCGTCGGCTACGCGCTGGGCATGGTGCACATGCTGGGCGCGGAGGGCGCCGACGAGGTGTCCACGGCGACCGTCAAGGTCAGCGGCTCGGTGGCGACCGTCATCTGCGCGGCCGTCGAGACCGGCCAGGGCTTCACGACGCTGGCCCGGCAGATCGTCCAGGAGACGCTCGGCATCGAAGAGGTGCACGTCGCCTCGGTCGACACCGACCAGCCGCCGGCCGGCCCGGCCGCGCGCGGCCGGCACACCTGGGTCTCCGGCGGGGCGGTGGAGCGGGCCGCGAAGATGGTCCGCACCCAGCTGCTGCAACCGCTCGCGCACACCTTCGGGATGTCGACGGAGCTGCTGGCCATCGCCGACGGCAGGATCACCTCGTACGACGGGGTGCTGAGCACGACCGTCGCCGAGGCGCTGGACGGCAAGGAGCTGTGGGCGACCGCGCAGTGCCGCCCGCACCCGACCGAGCCGCTGGACGAGACCGGGCAGGGCGACGCGTTCGTCGGGCTCGCGTTCTGCGCGGTGCGGGCCGTGGTCGACGTGGACATCGAGCTGGGCGCGGTACGGGTGGTCGAGATGTCGGTCGCCCAGGACGTCGGCAGGGTGCTCAACCCGGGCCAGCTGCGGGCCAGGATCGAGGCGGGCGTCACGCAGGGCGTCGGCGCGGCCCTGATGGAGAACCTGCGCACCTCCCGCGGCGTCGTCCGCCGCCCCGACCTGACCGGCTATCCGCTGCCGACCGCGCTGGACGCCCCCGACATCCGTATCGTCAAGCTGGTCGAGGAGCGCGACGTGGTCGCCCCCTTCGGCGCGAAGTCGGTCAGCGCGGTCCCGGTGGTGACCTCCCCCGCGGCGGTCGCCGCGGCCGTACGGGCGGCCACCGGACGGCCGGTCAGCAGACTGCCGATCCGGCCGCAGGCGGCGGTGAGCGCGCCCCGGCAGTAGCCGGACGGCGGGTGGTCCCCGCTCGTCCGCCCGGTCGCCGTTGTTTTCCCGACAATTGCGATGTGCGGCCCCCTTCTGCCGCTGTCCGGTGCTGTACTGGTCCCTGACAGGGGTGGGGATCCCATTGGGTCGAAAGGCGGTTCGTTGAGCGGCTCGGAACTTCTGCGGCTCGCACGCATCAGGGCGGATGTCACCGGCGAGACGCTGGAACAGGCCCTGGCGGCGCTCCAAGGACGTCCCGAACCGGTCGCGGAGCCCGCGGAACCGGACGAGGAAGAGGGCCACGAGGCCGCCTCGGGGTCCTGACCGGCGGCGGCGGACAACCGATCGCGTTCCGCCGGTTCTGATCCATCTCGGATCGACGGCGGCCGGAGTCCGGGCGAGTTGGCAGACTGCCCGGCATGAACGACGTGAGGCCGAACAACGCTCCGGCGCTGTGCATCAAATGCAAGGGCACCGCGCTGATCCTGTCGAAGGCGCTGCATCCGGACAGAGGTGAGTCGCAGTGGCGGCTCACCTGTCTGGACTGCCGCGTCGCCTGGCCGCAGGATCAGCACGGGGGCGACGCGGATGAATATCTCTGAGGCGAATATCTCTGAGGCCGTGACCGGATTCGAACCGGCGTAACTCGCTTTGCAGGCGAGCCCCTCAACCACTCGGGCACACGGCCATGTCGTTGCGCTTATGACGACCATGGACGCTGCGGCGGCCGGGGGCAAGGGGGGCCGGCGGGGTGACACACGACTGGCATACGCGGTTCATATGACGGGGTGACGGGGTGACGGGGTGACGGGGTGACGGGTGACGGAGTGACGGGTGACGGGGGAGCGGGAATTCGACCCGCTCGGAATCCCGCCCGCTCAAGCGCCGTCGGGTTCCGCGACATCCTCAGCGGCGTCGCCTTCCGCGGCGTCGTCCTCAGCGGTGCCGAGGAATTCCTCGACCACCGGCCTGAACATCTCCGGCTCGTCCACCCACGGGTAGTGGCCCACCGTGTGCAGCGGCAGCACCCGCCCGTCCGGGAAGGACTCCGCGACCAGCTCGCCGGCGCGCATGCCGGACATCGCGTCCCGGTCGCCCGTGAGCACCAGCACCGGGCACTCCACCGATTCGAGCAGCTCCAGCAGCCCCTGCCGGGCCGCCTCGTCGACGCCCTGCCAGAAGCCCGCGCGGGGCACCGGGTTGAGCTGCTCGCCCTGCGTGGCGGCATGCGCCCGCTGCGGCTCGTCCCAGTGCCCGTACGCCAGCGGAGCGGCGCGCAGCAGCAGCTCGCGCACCTCGCCGAGGTCGCCGACCTCGGCGAGCCGCTGTACGGCGACGGAGGCGTCCGGCCACCAGGGCTCGGCGGCGCGGGACTCGAAGATCTCCTGGGCGTCGTGAGGGAGTTCGCCCTGGAGCCGGGAGCCGGGGCAGACCAGGACCAGGTGGGTCAGCCGCTCGGGGTGGCTCGCCGCGTACGCCTGCGCGACGGCCGCGCCCGCGTCGTGCGCGAGCAGCGCGAACCGCTCCAGGCCCAGGTGTTCGCGCAGCCGCTCCAGGTCCTCGGCCAGCCGCGGGAAGGCGTACAGGCTCGGGTCATCGGCGGTGGGGGAGTCGCCGGTGCCCCGGCTGTCCGGGATGACGAGGCTGCGGTGCGCGTCCAGGCCGCCGAGGTCGCCGAGGTAGGCGGCGTCCCGGCCGGGGCCGCCGGCCAGCACGAGGAGTGGCGGCAGGGCGGCCCGGTCCCCCTCGCCGGTGTCGCGCGCTTCGAGGACGCGGTAGGAGAGGTCGGTGTCGTCATAGGAGCGGTAGAGCGGCATACGGACCAGAGTGCCTGATCCCGCGCCGGTCCCGCGCCGGTCCCGCGCGGGGCGCGCGCGGGGCGCGCGCGGGGCGGTGGCGGCGCGGGGCCGGGAGTGCGCGCCGGGGGCGTACGGCTGCGGGGAGGGAGGGACCGACGGGACGGGAGGAGGCTCGTCCTAGGCCCAACGGATGAGGGGATGACCTCTCATTGACAGGAGCCAACGCCCCCTGTGCCTCTTACCCTGACGTGATGACCGCCTTGGAGCCGCGCGACGCCGATGTCGCCGACGAACCCGCAGCTCACCCAGCTGCCGACGCCCTGTCCACCGCCTCGACCGCACCGCTCGCCGGGCCGCGCACCGCCGCCCCGGCCGCTACCCGGATGGCGACGGACCAGCCGGGCGAACCGGCTGATCCGGCTGATCCGGCCGGGCTGGAGAAGGCGATTCGCCCGGACCGGACGCCCCCGCTGGGCGCCGCGCCCGGCTGGAGCGGGGTGCCGGGCGGCGTCCTGGGCAGTTCGTACCGCGCGCTCACCGTCGGCATCGTCTCGGTGGTCCTGCTGATCGCGTTCGAGGCCACCGCCGTCGGCACCGCGATGCCCATCGCCGCCCGCGACCTCGACGGCCTCTCCCTCTACGCGTTCGCCTTCTCCGGTTACTTCACGACGAGCCTGCTCGCCATGGTCGTCTCCGGGCAGTGGTGCGACCGCGGCGGGCCGCTCGGGCCGCTGTCCGTCGGCATCGGGGCCTTCGCGGCAGGGCTGCTGCTCTCCGGCACGGCGCAGGCGATGTGGGCCTTCGTGGCGGGCCGCGCGGTCCAGGGGCTCGGCGGCGGGCTGGTGATCGTCGCGCTGTACGTGGTGGTGAGCCGCGCCTACCCGGAACGGCTGCGCCCCGCCATCCTCGCGGCCTTCGCGGCGTCCTGGGTCGTCCCCTCGATCGTCGGACCGCTCGCGGCGGGCACCGTGACCGAGCACCTCGGCTGGCGCTGGGTCTTCCTCGGCATCCCTGTACTCGTGCTGGTCCCGCTCGCGCTCGCGCTGCCGGCCATCCGCCGCACCGCCTCCGGCGCGGTGACCGGGGCGGACGGCGAGAAGGTCGCCGGCGCGGCGGACCGGCCCGCCGTGGACCGCCGTCGGCTGCGGCTCGCGTTCGCCATCTCGCTCGGCGCGGGCCTGCTCCAGTACGCCGGGCAGGATCTGCGCCCGTCGTCCCTGGTCCCGGCCCTCGCGGGCGCGGCCCTGCTGGTCCCGGCCGCGCTGGGGCTGCTGCCGCCCGGCACCTTCCGCTCGGCGCGCGGGCTGCCGTCGGTGGTGCTGCTGCGCGGCGTCGCCGCCGGGTCGTTCATCGCCGCCGAGAGCTTCGTCCCGCTGATGCTGGTGACCCAGCGCGGCCTGTCGGTGACGCTCGCCGGGCTCTCGCTCGCGGGTGGCGGGCTGACCTGGGCGCTCGGCTCGTACGTGCAGAGCCGCCCCCGGGCCGAGCCGTACCGGGAGCGGCTGGCCCAGCTCGGGATGGTCCTGGTCGCGGCGGCCATCGCCACCGCGCCCGTGGCCCTCGTCCCCTCCGTGCCGGTCTGGACCCTGGCCGTCGCCTGGTGCTTCGGCTGCTTCGGGATGGGGGCGGTGATGTCCGCGACGAGCGTGCTGCTGCTGAAGCTCTCGGCCCCCGAGGAGGCCGGCACTAACTCCGCCGCGCTGCAGATCTCCGACGGCCTCTCGAACGTCGTGCTGCTCGCCGGCTGCGGCGCGGCGTTCGCGGCGCTCGGCGGCGGCTCGGTGGGCGCGGCCCACGCGGCGGCCTCCGGCGCGGCGGGCGGCTCGCACCCGGCGGCGTTCCTGGCGGTGTTCCTGCCCACGGCGGCGGTCGCGCTGCTGGGGGTGGTGGTGGCGGGGCGGCTACGCGGACGCGTGGCGGTGGGCTGAGCGGGTGCGTGCCGTTGGCTGAATGTGGCGGAGGGCCCGCCTCGCCGACTGAGTGGTATCACTATGACCCCACTCGGTGGTACCGTTCTGATGTGGCTATGAACCTGCGTCTTCGCGACGATCAGACCGACGCTCTGAAGCAGCGTGCCGATCAAGAGGGCGTCAGCATGCACGCCATAGTGATGCAGGCGCTGGACGACTATCTGGCCAGGACCGCGCAGCAGGCCATGGTGCGCAAGACGGCCAAGGCGCAGGCGGCCAAGTGGGGCGAGCTCATGGATCGGCTCAAGTGAACTGCGTCTATCTGTCCGCCGAAGATGTCCTGCTCATCGCCGAGTATGCCTGCGGTGACACGCCTGTCGTGGTGCGGGACGCCGGATTGCTGGAGTCGGCGGTGCACCGCCCCTCCGCAGCCATGTTCGGCGAGGAAGCGTATCCGGACCTTCTGGACAAGGCGGCCGCGCTTCTCCAGTCGCTGACGATCAACCATCCGTTCGACGACGGCAACAAGCGCACAGCCTGGTTGTCCTGTGTCACGTTCCTGACGATGAACGATGTCGAGTTGCGCCCGGACATCGATGCCGCGGAGCGCCTGGTGATCGGGGTCGCCACCGGCGAGATCGACGAAGTGAAGGTCATCTCGCAGGGCCTGTCCGCCCTGCTCGATCCCAATGTGTGACGGTTCTTCCCTGTCGAGCTGACGAGGTGCGGCCCTGCCGGGGCATGCGCGCCGCACCGGTAGGGTGGCCCGGTTGTCGTACCGCCTCGCACCGGCCCCACAGGCCGTGCGGGGCGTACCGTCCCCGTACCGTCGTGCCGCACCCCGTCCGTACCGCCCGAGCCGAGCGCCCCGAACCGGAGACCGTGACTACTACCGCCTCCCACCACCTCTCTCCCGCCTTCCCCGGCCGCGCCCCCTGGGGCACGGCCGGCAAGCTGCGCGCTTGGCAGCAGGCGGCCATCGACACGTATATCGAGAGCCAGCCGCGGGACTTCCTCGCGGTCGCGACTCCCGGCGCGGGGAAGACCACCTTCGCTCTGACGCTCGCGTCCTGGCTGCTGCACCACCATGTCGTGCAGCAGATCACCGTCGTCGCGCCGACCGAGCATCTGAAGAAACAGTGGGCGGAGGCGGCGGCGAAGATAGGCATCAAGCTGGACCCGGACTACTCGGCGGGCCCGGTGAGCAAGGATTACCACGGGGTCGCGGTGACCTACGCGGGCGTCGGCGTGCGCCCGATGCTGCACCGCAACCGCTGTGAGCAGCGCAAGACGCTGGTCATCCTCGACGAGATCCACCACGCCGGCGACTCGAAGTCCTGGGGCGAGGCGTGCTCGGAAGCCTTCGACCCGGCGACCCGGCGGCTGTCGCTGACCGGCACCCCGTTCCGCTCGGACACCAACCCGATCCCCTTCGTCGCCTACGTCGAGGGCAACGACGGCATCCGGCGCTCGTCCGCCGACTACACCTACGGCTACGGCAACGCGCTGGCCGACGGGGTCGTGCGGCCGGTCATCTTCCTCTCCTACAGCGGCAATATGCGCTGGCGCACCAAGGCCGGCGACGAGATCGCCGCGCGGCTCGGCGAGCCGATGACCAAGGACGCCGTCTCGCAGGCGTGGCGCACCGCGCTCGACCCGGCCGGCGACTGGATGCCCAACGTCCTCAAGGCCGCCGACAAGCGGCTGACCGAGGTGCGCAAGGGCATCCCGGACGCGGGCGGCCTGGTCATCGCGACCGACCAGGAGCAGGCGCGCTCCTACGCGAAGCTGATCCGCGGCATCACCGGCGAGAGCGCGGCGGTCGTGCTGTCCGACGACACCGGCTCCTCGAAGCGCATCGACGACTTCACCGCCTCCGACGCCCGCTGGATGGTCGCGGTGCGGATGGTCTCCGAAGGCGTCGACATCCCGCGGCTGGCGGTCGGCGTCTACGCGACGACGATCTCCACCCCGCTGTTCTTCGCGCAGGCGGTCGGCCGTTTCGTGCGCTCCAGGCGACGCGGCGAGACGGCGTCCGTCTTCGTGCCGACCATCCCGACGCTGCTCGAATTCGCCAGCGAGATGGAGGTCGAGCGCGACCACGTCCTCGACAAGCCGAAGAAGGACGTCGAGGAGGACCCGTACGCCGAGGAGGACAAGCTCCTCCAGGAGGCCGAGCGGGAGCAGGACGAGGAGACCGGCGAGGAGCAGCTGCCCTTCGAGGCGCTGGAGTCGGACGCGGTCTTCGACCGGGTGCTGTTCGACGGCGCGTCCTTCGGCATGCAGGCGCACCCCGGCAGCGAGGAGGAGCAGGACTACCTCGGCATCCCCGGCCTGCTGGAGCCCGACCAGGTGCAGATGCTGCTCCAGAAGCGGCAGGCCCGGCAGATCGCGCACAGCCGCAAGAAGCCGGACGACGAGGCCGACCTGCTGGAGCTGCCGGCCGACCGGCGTCCCGTGGTCACCCACAAGGAGCTGCTCGAAGTGCGCAAGCAGCTCAATGCGCTGGTCGGCGCGTATGTGCACCAGAGCGGCAAGCCGCACGGGGTCATCCACACCGAGCTGCGCCGGGTGTGCGGAGGACCGCCGAGCGCGGAGGCCACGGCCGGGCAGATCCGCGAGCGGGTCAAGAAAGTGCAGGAGTGGGCCACCCGTATGCGGTGAGCTTTTCCCCCGGGCTTTCCCCTCGGGCAGGTTGAGAAGTCAAGAAGTCAAGAAGTCAAGAAGTCAAGAAGTCGAGAAGTCGAGAGGTCAAGAAACAGCAAAGCGGCAGCGATCACCATCGGCCTCCAACAGCGGGACTTTCGCCATGTTCGGCGCAAAACCCCCGTGGACTGACCGGATTGTGGGCGGCCTCTTCCGCTGAGCGGTGCCGATCGCTACCGTGCCGCTCACATACACGCCCCGTGGCAGCGCCGCCGCGGAGCGCAGCCGGTGCCATGTGCCAGTCGACATGCGCCCGGCGGCCTCTGTCGCGCGTTCTCCGCTGGGACCGGAAACGCAGCTGCCGCGATGAGCCGCCACACTCACCCGAGAAGGGGGGCGTCGTGACCGCGGAGACTTCTCAGACGCTCGACCGGGGCCTGCGGGTCCTCAAACTGCTCGCCGAGACCGATCACGGACTCACTGTCACCGAGCTGTCCAACAAGCTCGGCGTCAACCGCACCGTCGTCTACCGGCTGCTCGCCACCCTGGAACAGCACGCTCTCGTACGCCGTGATCTCGGCGGCCGGGCGCGGGTCGGGCTCGGGGTGCTGCGGCTCGGACGCCAGGTGCACCCGCTCGTACGGGAAGCGGCGCTGCCCGCGCTGCGCTCCCTCGCCGAGGACATCGGCGCCACTGCCCACCTCACCCTGGTCGACGGCACCGAGGCGCTCGCCGTCGCGGTGGTCGAGCCGACCTGGACCGACTACCACGTCGCCTACCGGACCGGCTTCCGGCACCCGCTGGACCGGGGTGCGGCGGGCCGGGCCATTCTCGCCGCCCGGCAGAACCAGGGGCTGGAGCCCGGCTTCGCGTTCACCCACGGTGAGCTGGAGGCGGGCGCGAGCGGGGCTGCCGCGCCGCTGATCGGAGTGACCGGGATCGAGGGCAGCGTCGGCGTCGTGATGCTCGCCGACTCGGTTCCCGACCAGGTCGGACCACGTGTCGTGGTCGCGGCCCGGGAGGTGGCGGAGGCCCTGCGGTGACAGTCGTGGGCCCTGCGGTGACAGTCGTGGGGTCAGCGGGACCGCTGGGGTCGTCGGCGCCATCGGCACCGCTGATGTCAGAGGTCACTCACGGGTCAACTAGATTGGCGAAGTGTCCTCTCGCTCCCGCGCCCTCGCGATCTGCTCCGTCCTCGTCGTCGCGCTGCTCGCGGTAGCCGCCTTCGCGCCGTTGCCGTTCTCGCTGGCGCAGCCCGGCCTGACCACGAACGTGCTCGGCGCCAACCGGGGCAAGCCGGTGATCACCGTCGCCGGCGCCGACTCCCGCGCGACCTCCGGCGAGCTGCGGATGACGACGATCGCGGCCACCGGACCGGACGCCTCCGTCCGGCTCGGCGACCTCGTCGAGAACTGGTTCGCGACCGACCGCGCCGTGATGCCGCGCGACTCCGTCTACCCGGCCGGCGACTCCACCCGGGAGATCGAGCGGCACAACGCCGCGCAGATGAAGGCCTCGCAGGACACCGCGACCGAGGCCGCCCTCGGCTATCTGCACGAGTCCGCCGACGAGGTACGGGTCAAGCTGCGGCTCGCCGATGTCGGCGGCCCGAGCGCCGGGCTGATGTTCTCGCTGGGCATCGTCGACAAGCTCGACGGCGACGGCAGCGGCGGCGATCTGACCGGCGGCCGCACGATCGCCGGCACCGGCACCATCAGCAAGAGCGGCGCGGTCGGTGCGGTCGGCGGCGTCCCGCTCAAGACGCAGGCCGCCGGGCGCGACGGCGCGACGGTCTTCCTGGTCCCGAAGCAGGAATGCTCCGACGCGCGGGCGGAACTCCCCAAGGGCCTGCGGCTGATCCCGGTCAGCACGCTGTCGAGCGCGGTGGACGCGCTCAAGGCGCTCGAAGCGGGCGGCAAGGTCCCGAGCTGCTGAGGCCGCGCCGGCCGGACCACACCCCGTAGCCCGGCCCGGCGCGCTTCCCCAGCTCGCCCGCCGCCTGCACGCCCGTTCGGTCCGGCTCAGCCCTCCTTGATGAAGCCCTCCGCGACCAGCCAGTCCTTCGCCACCTCGTGCGGGTCCTCGCCGTCGACGTCAACCTTCGCGTTGAGCTCCTGGGCGACCTTGGTCGTGAGCCTCGCGCTGATCGGGTCCAGGACGTCCTTGATCTCCGGGTGCTTCTTCATCGTCTTGGAGTACATCTCGGGGGCCGCGTTGTAGTTGGGGAAGAAGTTCTTGTCGTCCTTGAGCACCTTGAGCTTCAGCTCGGGAATCCGGCCGTCGGTGGTGAAGACCTCGCCCAGGGTGCAGGCGCTGCCGCCGGAGACCTGGGTGTAGACGATGCCGCTGTCCATCTTCTTGAGGTTCCCGGCCGGCATCGAGAAGCCGTACTTCTTCTCCACGCCCGGCAGCCCGTCGTCGCGGACGGCGAACTCGCTCTCCACGCAGATCGTGGCGGCCCCGCGGTTCTTCTTGGCCAGCGCGGCCACGTCGGAGAGCGTCTCCAGCTGGTACTTCTCGGCGTTCTTCGGGTTCGCGGCCAGTGCGTAGGTGTTGTCGAGCGAGGACTGCGGCAGCCAGGTGATGCCGTTCTTCCGGTCCGCGTCGCGGACCGCCGCCCACTGCTTCCGCGGGTTGACGATCGGGTCGCTGTTGCCCAGATAGGTGATCCAGGCGGTGCCCGTGTACTCGTACATCCCGTCCGCCGCACCGGATTTGACGGCTTCCCTGGCGCCGATCGAGCCCTGGATGTTGGTCCGGTCCAGGACCGTCGCGCCGGCCGCCTTGAAGGCCAGGCCCATCATCTGGCCGAGGATGATCTGCTCGGTGAACTGCTTCGAGGTGACCGTCAGGTTCGCGCCCTTGAGCGGTTCGCCCTTGCCGATCGAGCCGGGTTTGACGTCGTCCACCATCGGGCTGCCGCTGGTGAGCCCGCAGCCGGCCAGCGCCGACGAGGCGAGCAGCGCGGCGCAGGCCGCCGCGGCCAGCCCCGTACGGCGGTAGCGGTGGCGTGGTGCTCCAGGTCGGTTGCGCATGCTCATCCCCCCACTTCCAGGCCGCGAGGCCGCAGCAGTACCTCGGCGAGCGAGGCCAGCCAGTCCACCAGCAGGGCCAGCGCCACGGTCAGCACCGACCCGAGGACCAGCACCGGCATGCGCTGATTGGTGATCCCGGAGTTGATCAGGTCGCCGAGTCCGCCGCCGCCGCCGAAGGTCGCCAGCGTCGCGGTGCCGACGTTGAGGACGAGCGCGGTGCGCACCCCGGCGAGGATCAGCGGCACGGCGAGCGGGAGTTCGACCCTGGCCAGCACGCCCAGCGAGGACATCCCGATGCCGCGCGCCGCGTCGACGAGCGTCGGGTCGATGGCCCGCAGCCCGGCGATGGTGTTGCTGAGCACCGGCAGCACGGCGTAGATGATGATGCCGATCAGCGCGGTGCTCTGGCCGATGCCCAGCCAGATGACGAGCAGCGCCAGCAGGCCGATCGCGGGGGTCGCCTGGCCGATGTTGGCCAGCGCCATCACTACCGGGCTGGCACGGCGCAGCGACTTGCGGGTCAGCGCGATGCCCAGCGGGATCGCGATGATCAGCACGAAGAAGGTGGAGATCACGGTGAGTTCGACGTGTTCCCACAGCGCGTTGACGACCGCGTCGCCCTTCAGGGTGTTCTTGGCGATCGAGTCCAGCTTCACATTGCTGATCCACAGGAAGGTGATGATCAGCACGACGGCCAGCAGCGAGGGGATGGTCAGCAGCTTGGGCAGGGTGAGCCGGGACGGCGGCTTCGTCGGCGCGACGGGCCCCGACTCGATCTCCTCGTCCGTCTCCGCCCGCCGGAAGGCCAGCCCGCGTACGTCGTGCTCGCCCTTCGGGCGCCCCACCGGGGGGCCAGGTTCGCGCCCCGGACTCATGACGGCTCCTTGGGTGCGCCCGGCTCGGTGAACAGACCCTCCTGGGCGTGCCGGGTCTGCGGGGCGCGTATCTCCTCCAGCTCGTGCCGGTGCTCCATGGCGGCGAGCCGGTCGGCTTCGAGCATCTCGTGCACGGAGTTCATCAGCGTCTCCATGTCGACGACGCCGATGTACTCGCCGCGCCGCCCGGTGACCGCGACCCGGCCGCCGCTGTCGGTCAGCACCGCCTCCAGCGCGTCGCGCAGCGTCGCGTCGCGGGTGACGTGGTCGTGCACGAGGGTGCCGGCCCGCGCCAGCGAGCCCTTGGCGCGCATCAGGTCGCCACGCCGCAGCCATTTGTACGGCCGGCCGCGCCGGTCGAGCATCAGCAGTTCGTTGGTGGACTCCGAGCGCAGCCGGTCGAAGATGGTCTGCAGCGGGTCGTCCACGCCGACGGTGGGGAAGTCGGCGATCTCCACGTCCCGCACCCGGGTCAGGTTGAGCCGTTTGAGGGCCGCGCCCGCTCCCACGAAGCCGGAGACGAAGTCGTCGGCGGGGTTGGTGAGGATTGCCTCGGGGGTGTCGAACTGGGCGATGTGCGACTGCTCGCGGAGCACCGCGATGCGGTCGCCGAGCTTGATGGCCTCGTCGAAGTCGTGGGTGACGAAGACGATCGTCTTGTGCAGCTCGTGCTGGAGCCGGATCAACTCGTCCTGGAGGTGGTCGCGGGTGATCGGGTCGACCGCGCCGAACGGTTCGTCCATCAGCAGTACGGGCGGGTCGGCGGCGAGCGCGCGGGCCACGCCGACGCGCTGCTGCTGGCCGCCGGAGAGCTGGCGCGGGTAGCGGCCGTGGAACTCGCGGGCGTCCAGCCCGACGAGGTCGAGCATCTCCTCGACCCGGTCCTTCACCTTCGATTTGGACCAGCCGATCATCTTCGGCACCAGCGCGATGTTCTCGGCGACCGTCATGTGCGGGAAGAGGCCGGAGGACTGGATGGCGTAGCCGACCTTGCGGCGCAGCTTGACCGGGTCGATGTCGGTGACGTCCTCGCCGCCGATCCTGATCCGGCCCGAGGACGGCTCGATCAGCCGGTTGATCATCCGCAGCGTGGTGCTCTTGCCGCAGCCGGAGGGGCCGACCAGGATCACCATCTCGCCGGCGGCGATCTCCATGTTGACGCTGTCGACCGAGGGCGTGGAGTTGCCCGGATAGATCTTGGTCAGGTTCTCCAGCTCGATGGTCGCGCCGGTGACGGCGGAACTGGAGGACGGTGAAGGTGACGGTGACGCGGGCGAGCGCGGCTCGGGCGCGGACCGCGCGGATTCCGGCGACTCCGGCGACGCGGGCGACTCAGGCACGGATACCCCTTGAGATGGTCAGTCGTCCGAGAAGGACGTACGCGGCGTCGAACAGCAGGGCGAGGACGACGATCCCGAGCGTGCCGGACAGCACCTCGTTGAGCGCGTTGGCACTGCCCAGGCTGGAGATCCCGCGGAAGATCTGGTTGCCGAGGCCGGGCCCCGAGGCGAACGCGGCGATCGCCGCGATGCCCATCAGCATCTGGGTGGACACCCGGATGCCGGTGAGGATCGGCGGCCAGGCGAGCGGCAGCTCCACCTTGATCAGCTGGGCGATCCGGGACATCCCGATGCCCTTGGCGGCGTCGACCAGGGTGGGGTCGACCCCGCGCAGCCCGACGATGGCGTTCCGGACGATGGGCAGCAGTCCGTACAGCACCAGGGCGACGACGGTCGGCGCGACGCCGAGCCCGACGATGGGGATGAGCAGGCCGATCATGGCCAGCGAGGGGACGGTGAGGATTGTCGCCGTGGTGGTGATGGCGAGGTTCCCGGCCCACTCCTTGCGGTACGTCAGCACCCCGATGAGGATGCCCAGCACGGTCGCGATGACCATGCACTGGAACACAGCGCTCGCATGCTGGTACGCGTCCACCAGCAGCTGTTGGTGCCGGTTGCCGAGGTATTCCCAGAAGTCCACAAGAACCTCTCCTGTCCCGTCAGCGTGCTGAGAAACTCAACTGCGGTCCTCCGACGCCTGTCGCACCAGCGGAGTGATCCGGAGCGGTACCGGATTCTCCATCACGATCGCCGTGGAGGCCCGCATGATGCCATCAAAGCCCACAACGCGGTCGATCACACGTTGAAGGTCGGAGTTGGACCGGGCGACGAGGCGGCAGAGCATGTCGCCGTGCCCCGTGGTGGTGTGCAGCTCCAGCACCTCGGGGACGCCGGCCAAGTGCGCCCGTACGTCGGCGCCCTGACCCTGTTTGATCTCCAGCGTGGCGAAGGCGGTGACCGGATAGCCGAGCGCGGCCGGGTCCACGTCGGGTCCGAAGCCGCGGATCACCCCGTTGGCCTGCAGGCGGTCGAGCCGGGCCTGCGCGGTGCCGCGCGCGACGCCGAGCCGGCGGGACGCCTCCAGGACGCCGATGCGGGGCTCCTCGGCGAGCAGCTCCAGCAGCCGTCCGTCCAGCTCGTCGATTCCCATGGGTGCCTCCCGGTCACAGGCCCGGCGCTCGGCCGGGCGGGTCCTGTCGGTGGTCATCATGCACACATCGCCCGCTGATTCTGCCGGACGGCTGTACAAGGTGATCAGTGAATCCGCCGACTATTGCGCACCTTGCAGATCGGAGGGAGCCTGCGACCATGACTGAGACCATCGAAAACACCCCCAGCACCGCTCGGCAGGCCGACCCCTTCCCGGTGAAGGGGATGGACGCGGTCGTCTTCGCCGTGGGCAACGCCAAGCAGGCCGCGCATTACTACTCCACCGCCTTCGGTATGAAGCTGGTGGCCTACTCGGGTCCGGAGAACGGCAGCCGCGAGAGCGCGAGTTACGTCCTCACCTCGGGCGCGGCCCGCTTCGTGTTCACCTCCGTCATCAGGCCGTCCACCGACCGGGGCCGCTTCCTCGCCGACCATGTCGCCGAGCACGGCGACGGCGTCGTCGACCTGGCCATCGAGGTGCCGGACGCCCGCGCCGCCTACGTGTACGCCGTCGAGCACGGCGCGAGGGGGCTCGACGCGCCGCGCGAGGTCACCGACGAGAACGGCACGGTCGTGCTGGCCGCCATCGCGACGTACGGCAAGACCCGGCACACCCTGGTCGAGCGGTCCGGCTACGACGGCCCGTACCTGCCCGGCTTCGCAGCCGCCGCCCCGATCGTCGCGCCCCCGGCGAAGCGGATCTTCCAGGCGATCGACCACTGCGTGGGCAACGTCGAGCTCGGCAAGATGAACGAGTGGTGTGCCTTCTACAACAACGTCATGGGCTTCACCAACATGAAGGAGTTCGTGGGCGACGACATCGCCACCGAGTACTCCGCGCTGATGTCGAAGGTGGTCGCGGACGGCACCCTCAAGGTGAAGTTCCCGATCAACGAGCCGGCCATCGCGAAGAAGAAGTCGCAGATCGACGAGTACCTGGAGTTCTACGGCGGTCCGGGCGTCCAGCACATCGCGCTCGCCACCAACGACATCGTCGCCACGGTCGAGGCGATGCGGGCACAGGGCGTGCAGTTCCTGGACACCCCCGACTCGTACTACGACACGCTCGGCGAGTGGGCGGGCGACACCCGGGTGCCGGTCGAGACTCTGCGCGCGCAGAAGATCCTGGTCGACCGGGACGAGGACGGCTATCTGCTGCAGATCTTCACCAAGCCGGTCCAGGACCGGCCGACCGTCTTCTTCGAAATGATCGAGCGGCACGGCTCGATGGGCTTCGGCAAGGGCAACTTCAAGGCGCTCTTCGAGGCGATCGAGCGCGAGCAGGACAAGCGCGGCAACCTCTGACACCGGCCGCACCGCCGAGCGCGGCGCCGACCCGAGCGAGCTGCGGATCTTCCCCGCGGCGCGCTCGGGTGGCACGCTGGCACCATGGGCGATCTCCTCGAACTGCTGCGCGACGGCCTGCCGGACGAGGCCGTCCTCACCGACCCCGACATCGTCAGCTCGTACGCGCACGACATGGCCAGCTTCTGCGAAGCGGGCAGCGCCGCCGTCGTCGTCCTGCCGCGCACCGTCGAGCAGGTGCAGCACGTGATGCGCACCGCGACCGCGCTACGGGTGCCGGTCGTCCCGCAGGGGGCGCGTACGGGCCTGTCGGGGGCCGCCAACGCCTCCGACGGCTGCATCGTGCTCTCGCTCGTCAAGATGAACCGGATTCTGGAGATCAGCCCGGTCGACCGGGTGGCCGTCGTCGAGCCCGGCGTCGTCAACGCGGTGCTCTCGCGGGCCGTCAACGAACACGGCCTCTACTATCCGCCGGACCCCTCCAGCTGGGAGGAGTGCACCATCGGCGGCAACATCGGCACCGCGTCCGGCGGCCTGTGCTGCGTGAAGTACGGCGTCACCGCCGAATACGTACTGGGCCTCGACGTGGTGCTGGCCGACGGCCGGCTGTTCAGCTGCGGCCGGCGCACCGCCAAGGGCGTCGCGGGCTACGACCTGACCCGGCTGTTCGTCGGCTCCGAGGGCAGCCTCGGCATCGTCGTGCGCGCCGTCCTCGCGCTGCGCCCCGAACCGCCCCGGCAGCTCGCCCTCGCGGCCGAGTTCCCCTCCGTGGCCGCCGCCTGCGCCGCCGTCTGCGAGATCATGGCGCGCGGCCACGCGCCCTCACTCCTCGAACTCATGGACCGTACGAGTATCCGAGCCGTCAACGCGATGGCGAACATGGGCCTCCCCGATTCCACCGAGGCGCTGCTGCTCGCCGCCTTCGACACCCCGGACCCGACCGCCGACCTCGCAGCCGTCGGCGAGCTGTGCACGGCGGCGGGCGCGACCGAGGTCGTACCGGCCGAGGACAGCGCCGAGTCCGAACTGCTGCTGCAAGCCCGGCGGCTCACCCTGACCGCCCTGGAGGCGGTCAAGTCGGCGACGATGATCGACGACGTCTGCGTGCCCCGCAGCCGGCTCGCCGAGATGCTCGACGGAACCGCCGCCATCGCCGAGAAGTACGACCTCACCATCGGGGTCTGCGCGCACGCGGGCGACGGCAACACCCACCCCGTCGTCTGCTTCGACGCGGCGGACGAGGACGAGAGCCGCCGGGCGCGCGAGTCCTTCGACGAGATCATGGCGCTCGGCCTCGCACTCGGCGGCACCATCACCGGCGAACACGGCGTCGGCGTACTCAAGAAGGAGTGGCTGGCCCGCGAGCTGGGCCCGGTCGGGGTGGAGTTGCAGCGCGGCATCAAGCAGACCTTCGACCCGCTCGGCCTGCTCAACCCCGGCAAGATCTTCTGACCCGTCCCGTACCGCGACAGCCCGCCCCGACCGCCTCCCCGGTGTCCCCAGTGCCCCCAGTGCCCCCAGTGCCCCCAGTGCCCCCAGTGCCCCCGGTGTCCTCCCGGTGGCTACGCGCCCGGCTCGGACGACTCGTCCGAAGGCCAGGGATCACGCAGCCACAGATCGTCACCGGGGGTCGGCGTCAGCAGCTTGAGCAGGGCGTCGTCGAGCCCCAGCCGGTCGTTCTCGGAACCCGGCGCCACCACCCGCAGTGTGCGCTCCAGCCACGCCGACACCACCGCCGCCGAAGCCTCCAGCAGCGCGTCGCCGTCCGGGGAGCTGAGCGCCACGCAGACCACGCCGCGCCCGTCGACCTTGGTCGGCCAGATCCGCACATCGCCGTGCCCGCACGGCCGGAACACCCCCTCCACCAGCAGTTCGCGCGCGAAGGTCCAGTGCACGGGGGCGTCGGAACCGACGTGGAAGGCGATATGGACGGCATAGGGATCGTTCGTACGGTAGGTCAGCCGGGCCGGGACGGGGATGCTGCGCTCCGGCGACAGCACCAGGTTGAGTTCCAGCTCTCGTTCCACCACGGTGTGCATTGTGTGCGCCCTCTCTCGGGTTCTCTCGCTGACGGCCCCTGGGCGGGCCTGTAGCAGGAGAGAGCGCACTTCTCCGCGGGTATGACGCGACTTGGTGAAACTTCTGCGAGGTTTTCCGCCTCCACGCGAAAGTGGTGTGTATACCTGGGCGGGCACAGGTCTTGGCCGTGTCTGGTAGATGTATCCACGGCGCCGCGGGTTGCCCGCGGTCGCGAGGCGATGGCGAGCGCGATACTCCGACACCGCGCGGGTGCGGCAGACTGCTCGCGGCGCACGTCGTCGCACACGCCCCCGACCGAACAGCACGGCCGAGCAGATACGGGACACCGGAAATGAGCGCCCCTACCTCAGGATCCGCCGACAGCAGCCCGGGTTCGGGCTTCTATCCGGACCCGTCCATCCCCGGCTTCATCCGGTACTGGAACGGCGCCGCCTGGGTGCCCGGCACCAGCAGACCGGCCCCGCAGGACGGCGAGGCGCCGCCCGCCCCGCCGTACGCCGCCGCCTCGGCTCCCGGCGGCGGCCTGGCCGCGCCCGTACCGCCCGCGCCCGCCGCGCCGCACATCACGCAGACCACCGGGGCGCTGCCGGAGGAAACCGGCCCGATGTTCCTGGACGAGGACCTGTCGGAGCCGCTGAGCGACCCCCGGTCCCGGATGGCGGTGGACACCGGCCCCGCCGCGCTGGAGTGGGACGATCCGCAGCGCCTGCACGGCAACCGGCACGAACCCGCCTCCGCCTGGGGGGCCGACGCCTCCCGGCAGGCCGGTTTCGGCGGCGAGCAGGACCGGCGCGTCTCGTGGGGGAACCCGGAGACGCCCGGTGAGTCCTCTGCTGCCGACTCGGCCGGGTCGGGGTCCTTGGCCGGGGCAGGGTCCGGCTCGCGCGCGGCGCTCGGCAGCGGCCGGGTTCCGTACGAGCTCGGGCCGGGGACCTCCGGGTCCGGTTCCGCGCCTGCTGCTGGGACACCCTCCGGGCCGGACTCCTCGTCGGGGTTCGGTCCCGCGCCCGCTTCCGCGCAGGACTCTGCCGCTGCCTCTGCCTTCGACTCCGCCGCTGCCTACGACTCCGGCGGTGCGGCTGATGTGGCCTCCGGCGTGAGCGGCCGTACCCCCGGGACCATGGCCATCCGGCTGCCGGGGGCGGGCGCGGGCGCGCGCGCTGGGGGCACTCCCCTGTCGGACGGCGCGTCCGCCCCCGCCGCGCGCCCCGGCGCCGCCGCGGACGTCGTGCCGCCCCAGGGCGGCAACCGGAACGCGCTCCCGGCCGCTCAGGCTGCCGCCGCCGCGCAGTCCGCCCCGGCCGGCCGAGGAGCCCAAGTCGCCCATGGCGAGGGCACCATGTCGATCCGCGCCGTCCGCCCGCCCGCGCTCCCGTCCGCCCGGTCGGCCCCGCCGCAGGCGGCCACCCCGGTGCCGCCCACGGGCGTTGCGGCCAACGCGAGCCAGCAGCCGTGGCCGCAGCAGACGCACCAACCCGCGCAACCGCAGGCCGGGCAGGCAGCGCAGCCGGGTCGGCTGGGTCAGCCGGGGCAAGCCGCTCCGAGCGGGCACGCCGGACAACTGGTCCACCCCAGTCAGCCGATCCAGCCCTTCCAGCCCGCCCAGCCTGTTCAGCCCGCGCAGCCGAGCGGCCAGACCCAGCAGCCCGCACGGAACAGCGGCCCGTCCACCCCCTCCGCCGGTGCGCAGGCGCAGCCCCAAGGCGGCTCCGCCGAGGCGGGCGGCCCGGCCGTCATCCCCTGGAAGCCGCCGGTCGACAACATCTTCCAGCTGGCGGCGCAGGCGGAGGGCCGGCCGGCCGGGCTCTGCCGCCGACTGCGGGCGCGGCTGATCGACACCCTCGCGCTGGCCGCTCTGGTCGCGGCGGCCGGCGTACCGCTGTGGTCGATGGCGTCGGCGCACATCGACGACAAGGTGCGGGCGGCCAAGCTGAGCGGCGAGACCGTCACCGTCTGGCTGCTCGACGGCACGACCGCCGGGTACCTCGGCATCCTGCTCGCCGTCCTGCTGCTCGTCGGCGTGGTCTACGAGGCGCTGCCCACCGCCAAGTGGGGGCACACGCTCGGCAAGAAGCTGTGCGGGGTGAAGGTGCTGGACATCCAGTCGCACGACACCCCGTCCTTCGCCTCGACGCTGCGCCGCTGGCTCGCGTACGGGGTGCTGGGGCTGCTGGTGGTCGGGGTGCTGAACGTGCTGTGGTGCGTGTTCGACCGCCCGTGGCGGCAGTGCTGGCACGACAAACTGGCGGGCACCTTCGTGGCCGACGCGTAACGCCCGCCGCGCCGGGCGTCCCCCGAACGATCGGGCGTCCCCCGAACGACACGCGCCGGATGCGGTCGTCTGCGGTCCGGGTTGGACTCGGACCATGAGCAACGATCAGCCGCCGCCCGGATCCGGCCAGCCGCCCGACGACGACCCGTTCCGCAAGGGACCGCAGGAACCGCCGCCCAGCGGCTCGCCGTACGGCAACCGGCCCCCGCCGCCCCCGACGCCCCCGCCCTCGTACGGCAGCGGCCCGTACGGGGACTCGGCCGACGCCGGACCGCCCTACGGCAACCCGCCGCCGGGCGGTTCGCCGTACGGGGACGCTCCGTACGGCGACCCGTACGGCGGCCAGTCCGGCGCGGACCCGCTCTCCGGCATGCCGCCGCTGGCGAACCGCTTCCGCCGGCTGATCGCCCGGATCATCGACGGGCTGCTCATCGGCATCCCGGTCAGCGCGATCGTCACGCTGGCCGTGGGCGGCATCGACCCGACCGAGGACACCGGTAGGTCGACATCACTGTCCGTCATCGTCTCCCTCGTGTACTTCGTCTACGAGGGATTGATGCTGACCAGCCGCGGCCAGACCGTCGGCAAGAAGCTCATGAAGATCCGGGTCGCGATGCTCGACAACGGCGCGATCCCGGCCGGGCAGCCGGGCTGGTACCGCGCGGGGACCTACGCGCTCCCGCAGATCGTGCCCTGCTGCGGCACGATCTTCTGGTTCATCAACGTGCTGTGGTGCACTTGGGACAAGCCGTATCAGCAGTGCCTGCACGACAAGGTGGCGAAGACCGTGGTCGTCGCGGCGGACTGAGCTACCGCCGTGCCCGGGGCGGCTGATTAACTCGGGCCATGAGTATCAAGCAGTCGCCCGACCTCGCGTACGTCCAACGGCCGACCGGAATGCCGCCGTTGGCGTCCGCGGGCCAACGGGTCTCGGCCCGGCTGATCGACACGGTGCTGCTGGGAGTGATCTGGACGGCCGCGCTCGTGCTGACCGGAGCGCTGCGCTACAGCATGGACCACCCGGGGAAGCAGGACAGCGGCAAGATCCTGTTCGCGGCGCTGGTCACCTTCGCGCTGTATTTCCTCTACGAGGGGCTGATGCTCGCGCACAGCGGCCAGACGCTGGGGAAGAAGGCGCTGCGCATCCGGGTCGCGGTGCTCGCCGACGGCAATGTGCCGGCCGCGCGGGGCTGGGCCCGCGCAGCGCTCTACGTGCTTCCCGGCCTGCTGACCCCGGTGTTCCTCGGCACGCTGTTCTGGCTGCTCAACTCGCTGTGGTTCCTGTGGGACAAGCCGTTCCGGCAGTGCCTGCACGACAAGGCCGCGAAGACCGTCGTGGTCGAGGCGTACTGAACGCGACGGTCTGAGGCGGCTTCCCGAACGCGGCTTCCCGAACACAGCGGCGGAGCGGCCCGGTCAGCGGTGCGTGGCGGGCGGGTTCAACGGCGCATCGACTGCGCGCCGACCCGCGACTCCGCGCCCGCGCGCGCCCGTTGGCCCGGCACCCGCGCCGGAGCAGGAGGCTGCGCCGCGCCGGATTGGGAGGCCGGGGGCGGCGTATGCGCGCCGCGCGGCATGGGCACCGTCACCGCGACGAGCAGCCCGAGGGCCAGCGCCACACAAGTGATGATCGCGATCCCGACGCCTGATCGCGTCTCGGAGAGCAGCAGCATGGCCAAGGTGGAGAAAACAACAGTGGCCGAACCGTAGGCGAGCTGTGCTGGAGTCGGACGCGGCATGGCGGGATCCGTCCTCGGGACTGGGGTCGGGGGAGAGAGCCAGCCGGTGCGCACACCGGCAAAAAGACTCTACGGTGCTGGATGCCCGCATGGAACTGCCGGTAAGCGTGACCTAACCCACGGTGCCGCAGCACGGGGGGCGCACGGAGTCATTCCGCGTTTCAACAGGTGGGATGGACGCGCCTGCTGGTGTGTGCGGAGCGGGTGTGCGCGGGGACGCGCACGTTCCTGACGCGGTCGCCGAAAACAAGATCGTCAAGCGGGTTCCGTGCGCCCCAGAGCACGGGCCTTGGCTGTGCGGCCCGTCGATTGATCGGCATCATCGCAGGTCAGGGCTGTGTCGATGGCTACCCCCTGGCGGGTTGCGGCCGATCGCGTAAGGATGCGTCGATGAGGTTCTTATTGACGCGACGTCTTGCGGGGGAGCTGTGAATATGCCAGGTGGAGGATTCGCCAAGCTGCCCGGCGGCAGTGTGATCGTTGCCCTGTCGCTGCCCCGGCCGCAGGGCGAGGAGTACGGCCCCGGCCCCCGGGTGCGGGTGCTCGTGCACGCCGCGAACCGGCAGCGGGCGCTGACCAGGCTGCGCAATCTGGGACTGCGAGCCGTCTACCTGCGCGGCAATACGGAACCTCCGACGCCCGACGAGATCACGGCGGTCCTGCACCACCCCGACGGGCTCGTCTGGCGCGCCACCCTTGACGACGACACGGAGTCCTGGCACCCGATAGCGGCGCTGCTGCGGTCCGCGGAACACGTCTGAGCGAGACGCTCGCGCGGGGGCGGCCGTGGGCGGGCACTGTCCAGCCGCGAGCGATGCGCCCCCGAGCCGCGCGCCCGGCGGGCCCGAGGCCCGCACCCGCGAGACGTGAGCGGCCCGCGAGGCGGCTGCACGCCGCGGGCCGTGCGTGAGGCGTCCGCGCGCCGCGCGGACGGCGGGACCCGAGCAGGGCGCGAGCCCGGCGGCGAGTCGCCGGCGAGCCGCCCGACAGCGGGACGCCACGCGGATGCGAGCTCTACGGCTCAGCCGGTGGGCTCAGCCGGTCTCCGCCCCACTGCTCAGCCGGTCTGGAGGACCGCCTTGCCGCTGAGCTCCACGCCCGCCTCGCGCAGCTCCTGGACCGCCCGCTGCGTGGTCTGCTCGGCGACCCCCGCCGTCAGATCCAGCAGCACCTGAGTGCGCAGGCCCGCGCGGGCCGCGTCCAGGGCGGTGGCCCGTACGCAGTGGTCCGTCGCGAGGCCGACCACGTCGACCTCGGTCACCTGACGCGCCCGCAGCCAGGCGGCGAGGCTGGTGCCGTTCTCGTCCACGCCCTCGAAGCCGCTGTAGGCGGCGGAGTACGCGCCCTTGTCGAAGACCGCGTCGATCGCGCCGGAGGCGACGACCGGCGCGAAGTTGGGATGGAAGCCGCTGCCCTCGGTGCCCGCCACGCAGTGCACGGGCCAGGAGTGCTCGTAGTCGGGGTGGTCCGAGAAATGGCTGCCGGGATCGATGTGGTGATCGCGGGTCGCCACCACATGCCGGTAACCCGCCGGCGCCTGCCCGACCAGGTCCGTAATGGCGGCCGCGACATCGGCGCCACCCGCCACGGCGAGGCTGCCGCCTTCGCAGAAGTCGTTCTGCACATCAACGACGATCAGTGCCCGGTGCATGATGCGCCTTTCTGCTCGGATGGCGGTGGCCGTTGGCCGGTGGCGAGGCGATACGAGACCGCGCCGCCGGAGCACGCGGGCGGATCGGCTCGATGTCACCGAGGGTAGAGACTCTCAGGGCGTTGCGGGAGAGGGCGTTTGGCTGGTATCGGGGTTGTCGGCCCGCGCGTCGGGGTCGGCCGAGACCCGTTCGCCGCGGTGTCCGACACGGTCGGTGGTAACGGTTGGCGCATGGTGAGGCGGCGGCTGCCGCACGGTGCAGCGGTGGCTGCCGCAGGGTGGTTGGTGTCCCGGTCACGTGGTGGATGATGCCCGCTGCCGCGGTGTCTGACGCGTCGGTCGGGTGGCCGGCGCACCTGGCCCGGCCGGCTCCCGCAGCGGGTCGCTGACGTGCCCCGTCACGTCGGCTCACGACCCCGTCACGGTGGTGACGCGCCCGGCCGCGGCGGCTGACGTACGCCGCCGCGTGGCCGGCCTCCCACGGCTCGCTCCTCCGCGAGGCCAGGCTCACGCCTGCTGGCTCGCGCCGCAGCTCACGCCTGCTGGCTCGCGCCCCTACGCCCCCGCGCCCAAGCGGCTCGTACCCAGCCGTGCCACGCCCCACGAGGCCCGGCGCACGCTTCGCGCCGCACGCCCCCGCTCGGCCCGCCCCACGCCCGGCGCACCGGCGACCCCCGCGCCCCGGCACGGCTCACGCTCCGGCGCGCCACGCGCTCCCGCACCCCGGCGCGCACGCGCCGCTCGGCACGCGCCGCTCGGCACGCGCCCGCTCGCGCCGCCCCGCTCCCCTCAGACGTACTCCGTAGGCAACGTCGCGTCCCCCCGCGAAAGCTGCATCGCCGACATCGGCAGCTTCGCCCGCGCCTGGATGTGCCGGTCGCGCACCGCGTCCAGCGGCTCGCGGGCGATCACTTCGCCGTCGCGTACCAGCGGCACGGCCAGCAGGTGGTCCGCCAGTTCCGGCGGCACCGGGCCGGTGCCGATGACCTCGGCCTCGGCGATGCCGTCCGCGTCGAGCCGGCGGGCGACCCACTTGCTGCCGCCGACCGAGGACTTCCCGCCCATCGACTTCTTCGCCACCGGGTGCAGCGGGGCGGCCGGGTCGGCCGAGTCGGCGCGGGCGACGAGCTTGTAGACCATCGAGCAGGTCGGGTGGCCGCTGCCGGTGACCAACTGGGTGCCCACGCCGTACGCGTCCACGGGAGAGGCGGCCAGCGAGGCGATGGCGTACTCGTCGAGGTCGCTGGTCACCACGATCCGGGTCTTCGTCGCGCCCAGGTCGTCGAGCTGCTGGCGCACCCGGTGGGCGAGCAGCAGCAGGTCGCCGGAGTCGATGCGGACCGCGCCCAGCTCGGTACCCGCGACCTCGACGGCGGTGCGCACCGCCTGCGTGACGTCATAGGTGTCGACCAGCAGCGTCGTGTCGCTGCCCAGCGAGGCGACCTGCGCGGCGAACGCGTCCCGCTCGTTGTCGTGCAGAAGGGTGAAGGAGTGCGCGCTGGTCCCGACCGTGGGGATGTTGTAGCGGAATCCGGCCGCGAGGTCGGAGGTGGAGGAGAAGCCGCCGACGTACGCGGCGCGCGAAGCGGCCACCGCCGCCAGTTCGTGGGTGCGCCGGGCGCCCATCTCGATGAGCGGCCGGCCGCCGGCGGCGACCGCCATCCGGGAGGCCGCGGCTGCCACCGCGGAATCGTGGTTGAGGATCGACAGGATGACCGTCTCCAGCAGCACCCCCTCGGCGAAGCTGCCCTCGACGCGCATGATCGGCGAGCCCGGGAAGTAGACCTCGCCCTCCGGGAAGCCCCAGATGTCGCCGCGGAAGCGGAAGCCGGCGAGCCAGTCCAGCGTCGGCCCGTCCACTGTCCCGTGTTCGCGCAGGAAGCCCAGGACGCCTTCGTCGAAGCGGAAGTTCTCCACCGCGTCGAGTACCCGGCCGACGCCCGCGACCACGCCGTAGCGGCGGCCCTCGGGGAGTCTGCGGGTGAAGACCTCGAAGACCGACCGGCGGTCGGCGGTGCCGGCCCGCAGGGCGGCCTGCACCATGGTGAGCTCGTACTGGTCGGTGAAGAGTGCCGTCGAGGGCACAGCCACCGGCAGCCCCAGGTCTGCTGTGTTCATGGTGGGGATGCTACAGCGAATACTCGTCAGAGTGACGATTTCTCTGTGCCGTTTGTGCGACCGCCCCTCGCGGGTGGCAGCATGGGACAAGTGACTGTCGCACCAGTGGAGATCGAACGCCCCGAATCGAGTGGGGCGCCGTCCGTGCTGCCCGAGCCGGACGTCCCGTGGGTGACGCTCGTCCACAATGACCCGGTCAACCTCATGAGCTACGTCGAGTACGTCTTCCAGTCCTATTTCGGCTACCCGAAGGACAAGGCGCACAAGCTCATGCTGGACGTCCACCGCAAGGGCCGCGCGATGGTATCCAGCGGCAGCCGTGAGGAAATGGAGCGTGACGTGCAGGCGATGCACGGGTACGGCCTGTGGGCCACCCTTCAGCAGGACCGCTGATGGCCGGGCACTTCGAAGCCGTACCGGGCGGCGGGGCCGCCATCGCGCTCGACGAGGTCGAGATCTCGATCCTGCGCAGCCTCGCCGTACAGCTCCTGGAGCTGTTCGGTCCGGGGGACGAGCCCGTCGAGGGCGCCGACCCGCTGGCCGCGCTGTTCGCCGAAGGCCCCAGCGAGCCGCCGTCCGACCCCGCACTGGCCCGGCTCTTCCCCGACGCGTACGGCGGCCCCAAGGCGCCGGACGACGCACGGGCACGCGCCGACTCGGCGGAGTTCCGCCGCTTCACCGAACACGACCTGCGCGCCCGCAAGCGCGCGGACGCGCTCGCCGTGGTGCGCACGCTCGACTCGGTGGTGCTCGGCGGGAGGGGCGACGAGGCCACGCAGAGCGGCGAGGGCGCTGGGGACACCGAGAGCGCCGAGGCTGACGCGCCGAGCAGACGGAGCCGTAAGCGCACCGCGAAGCGGCGGGCCGCCGAGGGCGCCGTGCTGCGCCTGGGACCGGACGAGTGCCGGCAGTGGCTGGGCGCGCTCAACGACCTGCGGCTCGCGATCGGCACCCGCCTGGAGGTCACCGACGAGGATGACAACGAGGAGCTGTACCGGCTGCCGGACTCCGATCCGCGCAAGCCGATGGTGATGGCATACCTCTGGCTCGGCGGACTCCAGGAGACGCTCATCGAGACGTTGACGCCCTGACTTCGTCCCGACATCGGCCCGTCCCCGGACCAGAGCCCGCCGTTCGCTCAGCGGAGACTCAAATCCGGATAACGATCGCATTACCGCCCCCGCAGTCTTTGCGGGGGCGGGTCTGTTTTGTCCGCCTTTTCCTGTGGCCTGTCCCACATCCAGCCAGTGGATCATTGCTTCGGGCGTGATAAATCTTCACGACCTGCCGCCGCCGACGCCACCCATGTCGCGGCGCGGGCGCTGAGCCGGCCGATCGTCGGCGTGCGGGAACTCCATCCGGGGGGATCGGGACCCGATCCGGGCAGGCCGGGTCGGTATGGAGAAAGGCGCACCACCATGACCTCTGAGCAGGTCGCGGACCGTCCCGCAGGCGCGGGCGGCACTCCGGGAACACAGCAGGACGGAAGCGGCGAGAGCACTTCCGGGGAGGGCTACCAGCGAGCGCTGGGCACTCGCCAGATTCAAATGATCGCCATCGGCGGGGCCATCGGCACCGGCCTCTTCCTGGGCGCGGGCAAGGCCATCGACCGTGCCGGCCCCAGCTTGATCCTCGCGTACGCCATCGCGGGGCTCGTCATCTTCTTCATCATGCGGGCCCTGGGCGAGCTGCTCATGTACCGCCCGGTCTCCGGCTCCTTCTCGGAGTACGCCCGCGAGTTCCTCGGCCCCTTCTTCGGCTTCGTGACCGGCTGGACGTACTGGCTCTTCTGGGTCGTCACCGGCATCACCGAGGTCACGGCGGCCGCCACGTACATGACGTACTGGTGGAACATCCCCCAGTGGCTCTCCGCGCTGGTCTTCACCGTCATCCTGTACGCCGCGAACCTGATCTCCGTGAAGCTCTTCGGTGAGCTGGAGTTCTGGTTCTCGATGGTCAAGGTCACCGCGATCGTCGGCATGATCCTGATCTGCGCCGGCGTCCTGACGCTCGGCTTCTCCGACGCCGGTGACACCGCGACCGTGGCGAACCTGTGGAACGACGGCGGGTTCTTCCCCCAGGGCATCACCGGCACGCTGATGACCCTGCAGATCGTGATGTTCGCCTTCCTCGCGGTCGAGCTGGTCGGCGTCACGGCGGGTGAGTCCAAGGACCCGAAGACGGTCCTGCCCAAGGCCATCAACACCGTGCCGTGGCGCATCGCCGTCTTCTACGTCGGCGCGCTGATCATGATTCTTTCGGTGGTCCCCTGGAGCACCTTCAAGCCGGGCGTCTCCCCGTTCGTCAAGGCCTTCGAGGAGATGGGCCTCGGCGTCGGCGCCGCCATCGTGAACTTCGTGGTGCTGACCGCGGCCCTGTCGTCCTGCAACTCCGGTATGTACTCCACCGGCCGCATGCTGCGTGACCTGGCGCTCAACGGGCAGGGCCCGAAGGCGTTCGCGAAGCTGACGAAGAACGGCCTGCCGCTGGTCGGCACCACCTTCTCGGCCGCGCTGATGCTCGTCGGGGTGTGGATCAACTACCAGTGGCCCGGCGACGCGTTCGACTACGTCGTCTCCTTCGCGACCATCTCCGGCATGTGGGCCTGGATCATGATCCTGTGCTCCCAGATCCGCTACCGCCGCAAGGCCGACCGCGGCGAGCTGCCGCAGTCCTCTTTCAAGGCCCCCGGAGCGCCGTACACCAGCTGGTTCGCTCTCGCCTTCATCGGCATGGTCATCGTGATGATGGGCATCGACAAGGACGCGCGGATCTCGCTGTACTGCGCGCCGATCTGGGCGCTGCTGCTCGGCGTCTCGTACCTGGTGACGAAGAAGCGCAACGCGCAGAGCCTCGCGAGCAAGAACTGACCGAGAGGTCCGGCTGATGTCCGGCCGAGCCCCGATCGGGCTCCGGCCGGGCTTGCGTCCGGCATGTGGTCCCGTCCGTACCAGCCTTCGGTACGGACGGGACCCTTTGCTTATCCTGGGGCCCATGTTGACCCTCACCCAGGCCCTCCACGACCAGATCGTCGCGCACGCCCGCGCCGACCACCCCGATGAGGCGTGCGGCGTGGTCGCGGGCCCGGCCGGCACCGACCGCCCCGAGCGGTTCATCCCGATGCTCAACGCGGCCCGCTCACCCACGTTCTACGAGTTCGACTCCACGGACCTGTTCAAGCTCTACCGCGAGATGGACGACCGCGACGAGGAGCCCGTCATCGTCTACCACTCGCACACCGCGACCGAGGCGTACCCCTCCCGCACCGACATCACCTACGCCAACGAGCCGGGCGCGCACTACGTCCTGGTGTCGACCGCCGACAGCGGCGAGGGCCACAGCGGCGAGGGCGGCAGCGGCGACGGCGACAGAGGCGAGGCCCCGGTGCAGTTCCGCTCGTACCGCATCGTGGACGGCGTGGTCACAGAGGAAGACGTCGAGGTCGTGGCCTCCTACTGACCCCCCGCCGGACCCGTGCTGACCTCGGGACCGGGCCGGCGCTCGCGGCCGGCCCGGACTTCGTCTACGGCGGCTACGGCAGCGCCTTCAAGGCCTCCGACGGGTGCAGCCGCGAAGCACTCGCCAAGAGCGGCGTCGAATCCCGGCTCAACATCGAGAACTGCGCCGAGGACAACGCCAGGACCGGGCTCAAGGACGTCTACCGCGAGGTGCGCGAAGCCGGCCGCACCTTCGGGGTGCCGGACCGCGCCGAGAAGTGGATACGGCGGGCCGAGACGGACACCGCCCGCACGGCGAAGCGGGTGAAGGAGCTGAAGCGGGCGAAGAACGCGAAGGGTGCGAAGGGTGAGAAGGGGGACGGCGGCGAGCCGGTCCCGGTCTTCGTCTACGACAGCGGCGAGAAGACCGCGTTCACGGCGGGCGGCGCGGGCATCCCGAGCCCTCGTCCAGGAACCCGCCCTGCTCGTCCTCGACGAGCCCACCAACCACCTCGGTGTGCGCTACCAGCTGGAGGTCCTCTCCCTGGTGCGCACGCTGGGCACCACGAATCTGCTGGCGCTGCACGACCTGAACCTCGCGGCCTACTACTGCGACCGGCTGTACGTGCTGCGGGCGGGCCGCGTCGTCGCCTCCGGCCCGCCCGGCGACGTACTGGACGCGGAACTGCTGGCCGAGGTCTACGGCGTCGAGGCGGAGGTCGCCGTCCACCCGGTCACGGGCGCTCCCACGGTCGTCTGTCTGCCGGCGCGATCCGGCCTGTAACCCCCGCTGACGCCCCGCTCAAGCGACCCCGTCCCACCAGGCGATCGCCGGGCGTCCGCATCATGGGACAGTATTCCGGGAAGTGGACAGGGAATCGATACGATGACCGCATGGTTCCCTATGACGTGAGCGACAAGACGCCGGGCATGCTGCTCGTGGCGCGGCTGCACGTCGACCTGTGCCGCCTCGCCAGCGCCATCTGTCCGCGCGCGGCGGCGCGTCCGACAGGCTGAGCAGCGGTCCACGCACCACCGCGGCCACCGCCCCGCCGCAGCCCTTCCCCCCTGCCGTCCTGCGCCCGCCATCCGGGCAGCTCAGGAAGCAGGACCGCGGCGCGCTTTCCGTCCCGCCCTCCGCCCCGTCCTCATCCGCCCCGTCTTTCATCCCGACAGGAGCACTCCCATGGCCATCGAGGTCCGCATCCCGACCATCCTTCGCACCTACACCGACGGCCAGAAGGCCGTGGAGGGCGACGGCGCCACCCTGGCCGATCTCTTCAACGACCTGGACTCCCGTCACACCGGCATCCGCGCGCGCATCGTCGACGGCGCCCAGCTGCGCCGGTTCGTCAACGTCTACCTCAACGACGAGGACGTCCGGTTCCTGGAGGGCATCTCCACCAAGCTCGCCGACGGCGACAGCATCACCATCCTCCCGGCCGTCGCCGGCGGCTCCACGGCCCATAGCGACGCCCTCTGATGCGTTACGACAGCCCACTGGCCGCCGTCGGCAACACGCCGCTGGTCCGCCTGCCCCGCCTGTCGCCGTCCGCCGACGTCCGCGTCTGGGCGAAACTGGAGGACCGCAACCCGACCGGCTCCATCAAGGACCGGCCCGCGCTGCACATGGTCGAACAGGCGGAGAAGGACGGCCGGTTGACCCCCGGCTGCACGATCCTGGAGCCGACCTCCGGCAACACCGGCATCTCGCTCGCGATGGCGGCCAAGCTCAAGGGCTACCGCATCGTCTGCGTCATGCCGGAGAACACCTCGTCCGAGCGGCGCGAGCTGCTCGCGATGTGGGGCGCCGAGATCGTCCCCTCGCCCGCCGCGGGCGGCTCCAACACCGCCGTACGGCTGGCCAAGAAGCTCGCCGCCGAGCATCCCGACTGGGTGATGCTCTACCAGTACGGCAACCCCGACAACGCGGGCGCGCACTACGCGACCACCGGCCCGGAGATCCTCACGGACCTGCCCTCCATCACCCACTTCGTGGCGGGCCTCGGCACCACCGGCACCCTGATGGGCGTCGGCCGCTACCTGCGCGAACACGTCCCCGGCGTGAAGATCGTCGCCGCCGAGCCGCGCTACGACGACATCGTCTACGGGCTGCGCAACCTCGACGAGGGCTTCGTCCCCGAGCTCTACGACGAGTCCGTCCTCACCACCCGCTTCTCGGTCGGCTCCGAGGACGCGGTGCGCCGCACCCGCGAACTCCTCTCCCAGGAGGGCATCTTCGCGGGCGTCTCCACCGGCGCCGCGCTGCACGCGGCGCTCGGCGTGGCCGCCAAGGCGGTCAAGGCCGGCGAGAGCGCTGACATCGCCTTCGTCGTCGCCGACGGCGGCTGGAAGTACCTCTCCACCGGCGTCTACACGGCCGCCACCACGGAAGAGGCCATCGCGGCCCTGCACGGCCAGCTCTGGGCCTGACAGCCCGACCGGCCCCGACCCGACCGGCCCCGACCCGACCGGCCCCGACCCGACCGGCCCCGACCCGACCGGCCCCGACCCGACCGGCCCCGACCTGGCCGGCAACACGCAGGGGGCGGCGCGTTCCCGGTGGGGCGGGGGAGGGGCGCGCGCCTCTGAGCGCGCGCCCGTAGCTGCGCGCCCCTCACACGGGGCTCGCGGAGCGCGCCCGCCCGCACGCCCGACTGCGCCCGTGCCCGCAGGTTTGATCACGCGCTGGTCTGTCCTCAATCTCCCCCAGCCTTCGGCCGGGAGGTGCTCCCAACGATTGAGGACACCCGCCCACCGGCCGGACCGGTCAATCATCGCGGCCACCGCACTGGATCCGCTCGGCCCCACGCCAGTGGACCCGCCCCGGCCGCCGGCCGTCCCGTCCGCGTACGACCCGCTCCAGCCCGCGCGCCCGCGCGCCCGCCACGCGCCCGCCGCGCCCGCGCCACCCGTCGAACACCCGCTCCCCGGCAGGGCTCCGCACGCCCGCCCGTACTGGTGATTCCGCCCACAACGCCGCCCGGCGGAGGGGCCACCAGCCGTTTTGCGCCTTACGCTCGACGCACCGGCAAGACCTCGTACGGCCTTGTATCAATGCGCAAGATCTCGCATGACCCCCGGACCCATCCCTGGCCTTCGGCATGGGGACATCAAGGAGGTTCCTGCCCCCATGAAGCTCACCGTCGTCGGATGCTCCGGGTCGTTCCCGTCCGCGGAATCGGCCTGCTCGAGCTACCTCGTAGAGGCCGACGGCTTCCGCCTGCTGATCGACATGGGCAACGGCGCCCTGGGCGAGCTGCAGCGGCACTGCGGTCTCTACGATCTAGACGCCGTGCTGCTCAGTCATCTCCATGCGGATCACTGCATCGACATGTGCGGCTATTTCGTCGTCCGTTACTACCGGCACGACGGGGGCCGCGCCGAGGCCATCCCCGTCTACGGCCCCGAGGGCACCGAGCAGCGGCTCAACGCGGCGCACGCGGACATTCCCACCGAGGGGGCGATGGGCGAGGTCTTCGACTTCCGCGCCCTCAAGCCGGGGACCGTCTCGATCGGCCCCTTCACCGTGCACGTGGACCGGGTCAGGCACCCCGTGGAGGCGTACGGCTTCCGCATCGAGCAGGGCGGCAGCACGCTCGTGTACTCCGGGGACACCGGGCCCTGCGAGGCGCTGGACAAGCTCGCCGAGGGGGCCGACCTCTTCCTCTGCGAGGCGTCGTTCACGTACGGCAAGGAAGACATCCCCGCGCTGCACCTCAACGGCCGGGAGGCGGGCGAGTACGCGGCCCGCGCGGGCGTCGGCCGGCTCCTCCTCACCCACATCCCGCCGTGGACCGACCCGCGGATCAATCTGCGGGACGCGCAGGCGGTGTTCGACGGCCCGGTCGAACTGGCGAAGGCGGGCGCGTCCTACGAACTGTGAGGCATCCCGGGCCCCGGCCGCCTGGCCCCCAGCCCTGGCCGCCTGGCCGCCCGGCTCCCGGATACGGGAAAAGCCCCCGGAAACCGTGACGCGGTTTCCGGGGGCCTTCTGCTGTGTACTGCCGGGGATCAGGCCTTGAACTGGGCCTTCTCCAGCTCGGCGAGTTCCTCGTCGGTCTCGCGACCGGGCGTCGGAAGGTTGAACTTCGTGATGGCGTAGCGGAACACCACGTAGTAGACCGCCGCGAAGCACAGTCCCACCAGGACGAGCAGCCATGGCTTGGACGCGATGCCCAGGTTGAGGAAGAAGTCGATCGCGCCAGCCGAGAAGCCGAAGCCGTCCTTCATTCCCAGCGCCCAGGTCAGCGCCATGGAGACACCCGTCAGCACCGCGTGGATCGCGTACAGCACCGGGGCGATGAACATGAAGGTGAACTCGATGGGCTCGGTCACGCCGGTGAAGAACGCCGTCAGCGCGAGCGAGAGCATCAGGCCGCCGACGGCCTTGCGGCGCTCGGGGCGGGCGCAGTGGGTGATCGCGAGGCACGCGGCCGGCAGCGCGAACATCATGATCGGGAAGAAGCCGGTCATGAACTGTCCGGCGCTCGGGTCGCCGTGCAGGAAGCGCGCGATGTCGCCGTGGTACGTGGCGCCGCCGCTGGTGAAGTCGCCCGCCTGGAACCAGGGGAAGGAGTTCAGCAGGTGGTGCATGCCGACCGGGATCAGCGCGCGGTTGGCGATACCGAAGATGCCGGCGCCGATGGACCCGGAGTCGACCAGCCACTCACCGAAGTTGTGCAGACCGGAGCCGAGCACCGGCCATATGTAGCCGAAGACGATGCCGAGGAGCAGACCCGCGAAGGACGCCAGGATCGGGACGAGGCGGCGGCCGCCGAAGAAGCCCAGCCAGTCCGGCAGCTTCGTGCGGTAGAACTTCTGGTAGAGCAGCGCGACGACGACGCCCATCACGACACCGCCGAGCACACCGGCGTTGACGCTGGCGTCCACCATCGCGACCTTGCCTTCGACGGCGGTCGGGACCTTCGGAAGGTTGCTGTCGGTGAAAGTGCCGAGCACCTTCTGGAAGACCAGGTAGCCGACGACCGCGGCGAGCGCGGTCGAGCCGTCCGACTTCTTCGCGAAGCCGATCGCGATGCCGACGGCGAACAGCAGCGGCATATTGTCGAGCAGCGCGCCACCGCCGGCGGCCAGGAACCCGGCGATCTTGTTCAGGAAGTCGGGGAACGACTCCTTGCCGAGCATGTCGGTCTGGCCGAGACGGACCATCAGTGCCGCTGCGGGCAGCACCGCGACCGGCAGCATCAAGCTGCGGCCGATGCGCTGGGCGACAGCCATCGCTCCGGCGCCGCGGCCCTTCTTGTCGGCGGCCGCGGGGGCGGCGCTAGCCGTGGACATCAACTTCCTCCATTGGGCAAGGCGCCGCCGGGGGCAATGACGGGACGGCGGCGTCTCCTCGGGCACTGAGGCCACATGGTCTACACCACTCAGTGGTGTAGACCAGTTGTAACACGGTGAAGGCTGGATAAGGAACCCACGATTCCCGTGCGCTGGGCTGCGTCAGGGCTACATCCGTACAGACGCGACAAAGACCCCCGGACCGGCGGGTCCAGGGGTCTTCGGGATCGGGCGGGGAGCCTTGGGCGGAGGGCTCGGGCCGGGTGTTCGCGCGGGGGTTCGGGTGGGGACCCGGGGGGCTCGAACGTGGAGGTGGGGGGCGCGAGCGCGGCCCGTGCGCCCCGCCCTCGCGCCGCCGCTACTTCGTGTTCTCCTCCTCGATCTCCTCCTCCAGCTCATCGGGTTCCCGCCCCGGCGTCGGGAGGTTGAACTTGGTGATCGCGAAACGGAAGATCAGGTAGTACACGACCGCGAAGCACAGCCCGATCGGAATGATCAGCCATGGCTTGGTCGCCAGACCCCAGTTGATGACGTAGTCGATCAGCCCCGCCGAGAAGCTGAAGCCGTCGTGCACGCCCAGCTCCCAGGTGACGAACATCGAGACACCCGTGAGCACCGCGTGGATCGCGTACAGCACCGGCGCGATGAAGAGGAACGAGTACTCGATCGGTTCGGTGATGCCGGTGACCAGCGAGGTCAGACCGACCGACAGCATCATGCCGGCGACCGCCTTGCGGCGGTGCGGCTTGGCGGTGTGCGCGATGGCCAGCGCCGCGGCCGGCAGCGCGAACATCATGATCGGGAAGAAGCCCGAGGTGAACTGGCCGGCTGACGGGTCGCCCGCCAGGAAGCGGTTGATGTCACCGTGCACGACGGTGCCGTCCGGCTTGGTGAAGTCGCCGAACTGGAACCACACGAAGACGTTCAGGAACTGGTGCAGGCCGATCACCAGCAGCGCGCGGTTGGCGACGCCGAAGATGCCCGAACCCGACGAGCCCAGATCGACCAGCCACTTGCTGAAGCTGGTCAGCGCGTCGCCCACCGGCGGCCAGACCCACAGGCACAGCGCGGCGAACGCGATCGCGACGAACGCCATGATGATCGGCACCAGCCGGCGGCCGTTGAAGAAGCCGAGCCAGTCCACCAGCTTCACCCGGTGGTAACGCTGCCAGAACCAGGCGGACAGCAGGCCGATCACGATGCCGCCGAAGACGCCGGGGTTCTGGAAGGTGGCGGCGGTGAAGGTCTCCCCGTCGAGGCAGCCGCCGGTGGCGGTCTTGGCACCCGCCGGGCAGTCCACCGGGAACTGGCGCAGCACCGCGTAGTAGACGAGGAAGCCCGCCACCGCGGCCAGCGCCGTCGAGCCGTCCGACTTCTTGGCCATGCCGATCGCCACACCCACCGCGAAGAGCAGCGGCAGCCCCAGTGACGAGTCCAGCAGTGCTCCGCCCGCACCGGCCATCACCTTGGCGATATCGGTCCAGCCGAGACCGTCCGCGCCGAAGACGTCGGGCTGTCCGAGCCGGTTGAGGATGCCCGCCGCCGGCAGGACGGCGATCGGCAGCTGGAGGCTCCGGCCCATCTTCTGCAGGTTCTGGAAGAGCGCGCTGCCCCAGGACTTCCTCGGGGCCGCCGCTGCGGCGCTGGAGCTCATCTACGTCCTCCCGGGGCTGCGGGCTGCGTGCTGCTGCGGGCGTTGCATACTGGTGTAGACCAGTTGTGGCGCAGGCCGGTGCCTGCCCGAGGGCGCGACCCCGATGATCGCCATCATTCGGTACGAGGCGGACGGACGCTCGTGAAGATGAGCCAACCGTGCGTTATCGTCACAAAACGAATCGGCGATGCGTCGAGGCAACGTTCTTTGAAAAGCAGGGAGACAGACAGATATGGCCACCAGCAAGGCTGAGAAGATCGTCGCCGGCCTCGGCGGACTCGAGAACATCGAGGAGATCGAGGGCTGCATCACCCGCCTCCGCACCGAGGTCAAGGACCCCTCCCTCGTCAACGACGCCGCCCTCAAGGCCGCGGGCGCGCACGGGGTCGTCAAGATGGGCACCGCGATCCAGGTCGTCATCGGCACCGACGCCGACCCGATCGCCGCCGACATCGAAGACATGATGTGAGCTGACGCCGACTTCCCGAAGGGCCCGCCCCACGACCGGGGGCGGGCCCTTCGCACTGCGCGCCCCCGGGCTCACGCCCGCGCGCCGACTCACCCGCACGCCGGAGTCCTCCGGCCGGACCGCTCCGGCCGGAGCACCGCCGAAGAGCGCGACGGGAGCACGCCGGAGCACGCGACCGGAGCGCGCCGCACGCTGCGCCCCGGGGGAGCGTGCCGGGGGAGCCACGGGGGTGCACTCACCGGTACGCGGCCCCGATAGGCTCGCTCCCATGTCTCGTATCGACGGCCGGACCCCCGACCAACTGCGCCCCGTGACCATCGAACGCGGATGGAGCAAGCACGCCGAGGGCTCCGTCCTCGTCTCCTTCGGCGACACCAAGGTCTTCTGCACCGCCAGCGTCACCGAAGGCGTGCCGCGCTGGCGCAAGGGCAGCGGCGAAGGCTGGGTCACCGCCGAGTACTCGATGCTGCCCCGCGCCACCAACACCCGCGGCGACCGCGAGTCGGTCCGCGGCAAGATCGGCGGCCGCACCCACGAGATCTCCCGCCTGATCGGCCGCTCGCTGCGCGCCGTCATCGATTACAAGGCCCTCGGCGAGAACACCATCGTGCTGGACTGCGACGTCCTCCAGGCCGACGGCGGCACCCGCACCGCGGCCATCACCGGCGCGTACGTCGCCCTCGCCGACGCCATCAGCTGGGCCCAGGGCAAGAAGATCATCAAGCACGGCCGGCAGCCGCTCACCGGCACCGTCGGGGCCGTCAGCGTCGGCATCGTCGCGGGCCTCCCGCTGCTCGACCTCTGCTACGAGGAGGACGTCCGCGCCGAGACCGACATGAACGTCGTCTGCACCGGCGACGGCCGCTTCGTCGAGGTCCAGGGCACCGCGGAAGGCGTCCCCTTCGACCGCGCCGAACTCAACGGCCTGCTCGACCTGGCCGTCGCGGGCTGCGGCGAGCTGGACGCGATCCAGCGGCAGGTCCTCGCGGCGACGCTGGAGGCGTGACGCGCTGCGGCTGATGTGCCGAGCGTGCCGCGAAGGGCGGACCGCGGGAGGCAACCATCCGCGGCCCGCGAAGCGTTTACCCAAGCAGAGGTCCGAGGCGCGGGTGGGCGGGGGTGTACGGTCCGGACCGTACGCCCCCGCCCACCTACCGCACGGCACCGCACCGCCGTCACCGCACCGCGTATTACGTACCGCTGTCACCATCCGCACCAGTACCGGGGGAACCACTCATGGCCTTGCGCCGTCGGCACCGCAGCACCGTCCTGGCCGCTCTCGCGGCCCTCGCCATCGTCCCGATCACCGTCGGCTGTGGAGCGGTCGAGAAGGCGATGGACTGCGCCCAGCTCGCCGTCGACGTCTCCAAGGACGTGGACAAGCTCCAGAACGCGGCGTCCGACGTCTCGCAGAACCCGCAGGACGCCCAGAAGTTCCTGGACACCCTCGACAAGGACCTGGACAAGATGGGCGACAAGACCGACGACGCGGATGTCAGCAAGGCCGTCGACGGCGTGCAGAAGGCCGTCGACAACGCCCAGGCGGCCGTGGACAAGAACCAGGCCCCGGACCTGACCCCCATCGCGGACGCGGCCGGCGAACTGACCAAGGTCTGCTCGCCGGGATAATCGGCAGCATGAAGCGCCTGATCCTCGCCACCCGCAATGCCCACAAGGTCACCGAACTCCGCGCCATCCTGAACGGCGCCGGCCTCGCCGTGGAACTCGTCGGCGCCGACGCGTACCCGCAGATCCCGGACGTCAAGGAAACCGGCGTCACCTTCGCCGAGAACGCCCTGCTGAAAGCGCACGCCCTGGCCCGCGCCACCGGCCTCCCGGCGGTCGCCGACGACTCCGGCCTCTGCGTGGACGTCCTGGGCGGCGCCCCCGGCATCTTCTCCGCCCGCTGGGCGGGCACGCACGGCGACGACGCGGCCAACCTCGACCTGCTGCTCGCCCAACTCGGCGACATCGCGGACGAACACCGCGCCGCCCACTTCGCCTGCGCCGCCGCGCTCGCCCTCCCGGACGGCACGGAGCGCGTCGTAGAGGGCAGGCTGGAAGGCGCCCTGCGCCACACCCCCGCCGGGACCGGCGGCTTCGGCTACGACCCGATCCTCCAGCCGCGGGGCGAGACCCGGACCTGCGCGGAGCTGACGGCGGACGAGAAGAACGCGATCAGCCACCGGGGCAAGGCGTTCCGGGGGCTGGTGCCGGTGGTCCGCGAGCTGCTGGGCTGATCCGGCGGACCGTTCCGACGTCAAAGGCCCGGCCCGCCGTGTGGCGGGCCGGGCCTTTGATTCCACGGTCAGTGCGGCCGGTGGGATTCGAACCCACATGAGATTGCTCCCGCGGCGATCTAAACGCCGTATGTATTCCAGTTCCATCACGGCCGCGTGTGTGCGCGACCATGGTACTTGGGGAGCCCCGTGATGGGCCACAGACTTACCGATCAGGACGGGAAGCTCTGTGGCCTCGGCACCAAGTGTCGGTAACCGCGTGGCAGTTGGGGCAGAGGAGGCGGAGGTTCTCGCGCCGGTCATCGCTCCAGTCGCCGTTGACGTGGTCGACCTCCAGCGTCATTGGCTTGTCCTGCCAACTCGCGCCGCGAAGAACTCTTCGGATCAACACCGAGTTCGACCAACGCCTCCGTGAGCGTCCGCGACGAACGCGCCGCTTTCGCGAGACGTTCTCGGCTGTAAGGGCTGACCGGCATGGTCCCCTCCGGGTGCCGTGATGAGGGGAGGGGCCGGGCAGAGCCGTACCCCGTCACTCTCACCTGGGTACGGCCGCGTGTCGCAGCCTCGAACGCATCAACGACCCGGTGCCCGGATGGTTACGCCATCCGGGCGGCCGATCCGGCGGGTGCCCGAACGCTCAGAACTTCGGTTCGCTCAGAACTTCGGCTCGGTCACCTGAGCGGAGACCAGTTCCTTCGCTTCCCTGTGCGTCCCCACCGACGGCGGCGATCCGTCCAGCGGCTGCTGGGCGGTCTCCTTCATGCAGGACACCGCGATGATGCCGACGAGGGCCGCGGCCATCGAGTAGTACGCGGGCATCATGTCGTTGCCGCCGGTCGCGCTGATCAGCGCGGTGATGACCAGGGGCGTCGTGCCGCCGAAGAGCGAGGCGGAGATGTTGTAGCCGATGGACAGCGAGCCGAAGCGGACGTTCGTCGGGAAGAGGGCGGGGAGCGCGGCCGACATGGTGCCCAGCAGGCAGACCAGCGAGAGGCCGAGCATGCTCATGCCCGCGATGACGGCGGCCAGGCTGCCCTGCTTGACCAGCAGGAAGGAGGGGATGGAGAGGAAGAAGAAGCCGAGCATGCCGGCCATCAGCAGCGGCTTGCGGCCGTAGCGGTCGCTGAGCCGGCCGACCCGGCCGATGATCAGCATCAGCGCGGCCATCACGCCGAGCAGGATGAGCAGGCCGTGCGTCTGGTCGTAGCCCAGTTCGTCCGTGAGGTACGTCGGCATGTACGAGAGCAGCATGTAATCGGTGATGTTGTACGCGCCGACCAGCCCGATGCACAGCAGCAGCATCGGCCATTGCTGGACGAAGATCTCCTTGAGCTTCTGCTTCGGGGCGCTCTCCGAGCGGTTGGCGAACTCGGAGTCGGTGCCCGCGCCGGGCTGCGCGTTGGTGTTCTGGGCTTCCATCTTCTGGAAGGCGGGGGTCTCGTCGAGCCGCAGCCGCAGATAGAGGCCTATGACGCCGAGCGGGCCCGCGACCAGGAACGGGATGCGCCAGCCCCAGTCGAGCATGGTGCTGTCGTCGAGCAGGGTGGTGAGGACGGTGACGAGGCCGGCCGCGCCGATGTAGCCGGCGAGGGTGCCGAATTCCAGGAAGCTGCCGAAGTAGCCGCGCTTCTTGTCGGGGGCGTACTCGGCTATGAAGGTGGACGCGCCGCCGTATTCGCCGCCGGTCGAGAAGCCCTGCACCAGCCGGAAGAGGATGAGCAGCGCCGGGGAGAACAGGCCGATGGTGTGGTAGCTCGGGATGAGGCCGATGCCGAGGGTGCCGACCGACATCAGGATCATGGTGAGGGCGAGCACCTTCTTGCGCCCGATGCGGTCGCCGAGCGGGCCGAAGTACGCGCCGCCGATGGGGCGGACCAGGAAGGCGACGGCGAAGGTCGCGAACGAGGAGAGCAGTTGTACGGTGCCGCTGCCGCCGGGGAAGAAGACCTTGCCGATGGTGACGGCGAGATAGCTGTAGATCCCGAAGTCGAACCATTCCATGGCGTTGCCGAGCGCGGCGGCCTTGACGGCGCGCTTGACGGTCTTCTCGTCGGTGACGGTGATGTCGGTACGCCGCAGCCGCGGGTTCTTGCGGCGGGAGATGGCTCGGAAGAGGGCGCGGTGGCGTTTGTAGGCCGCCGGGTCCTGATCGCTGTCGGCGTCGGTGGTGCTACCGGTGGGCACGGCTCGGTCCTCTCGCTCAGTCGGCCGCGCGGAGCGGCGGTGCGCGTACGAAGGGGACGCCTGCGCGAAGCGGAGCGGATCAAACCAGTTTCATGGTCCAAGGGGAGATTCATCACTCCGGCAAGGCTGTTCGCGGCTGTTACCCGACCTACACGCAGTTGCGCGCTCTTCGAGGGATATGAGCAATGTGCCCGTGTCGTGGGCCCAGCAGAATGTGTCGGCCAGCCGACCCGCGCGCGAATGGAGAGCCACCGGATGACCGATCCCGCCGAACCACGCCGGGTCAGTACGCGGACGGCGCTGTTGGCTTTCGTGGCGGTGACGGTTCTGGCGTTCGGCGGGGTGTACCTCATCCGGAGCGTGGAGCGGGCCGACGCGGTGGAGGCCGCGCCGAGGACGGCCGCGGCCCAGTCGGCGAAGGCGGGCGGTGCGGCGTCGGCCGGGCTGCCGGGGGTGCGGGACTGCGGGGCGGGCGCGCCGCTCGTCAAGCCCAGGGTGATCACGCTGACCTGCGCGGACGCGGGTGTGGTGGCGAGCGCGCTGCGCTGGGACAGCTATGCGGAGCGGGGCGCGGAGGGGGCCGGGGTGGTGCAGGTGTCGGGGGCGCAGGCGGGCTCGGGCGGCGGTTCCGGTTCGTATCCGGCGCGGTTCCGGCTGTACGGGCCGAAGAACGTCGACGGCGCGATGGCGTTCACGGGTCTGGAGGTCCGCTATACGGGGTCCACCCCGTTCGGCGACGCCTCGGAGACGTACAGCGTCGCGTGATGGGTATCCGCGGCCGGATCGCTCTGGCCATTTCGGTGGTGACGGCGCTGGCGGTGCTGGTGCTCGGATTCGCCGTGCACCACATCGCCGACGCGGACCGGGCGCGGCAGGCCCGCGCGTATCAGGACGACCGGCTCAGTGCGGCCCTGCAGATCTACGACCGTGACGGCACGCTGGCGCTGGGGGCCAGGCTGGACGACACGGCGCTGCCCGGCGTGCTGGACGCGGCGCTGGCGCGGGACGGTTCGGGTACGTACATCAGCGGCGGCGACGATCCGCGGGTGTGGGCGGCGACCGAGGTGGGGCGCAGTGCGCTGTCGGTCTCGGTGGCGTTTCCGGAGGACGATCCGGCGCAGCGTGCGCTGGACCGGGCGCTGTTGATCGCGGGGACCTCGACGGTGGTGTTGTCGGCGGTGGTGAGTTGGTTCGTCGCGCGGCGGTTGTCGCGGCGGTTGCGGCGTGCCGCGGCGGCGGCGCGGCGGATCGCGGGGGGTGCGTCGCCGGATTCGCAGCGGAGGGCGTTGGACGGTGGGGGCCGTGACGAGGTGGCGGAGCTGGGGCGGGCGGTGTTGCAGATGGGGGCGTCGCTGGCGGCGCGGGTGCGGGTGGAGCGGGAGTTCACCGCTGATGTGGCGCATGAGTTGCGGACGCCGGTGGCGGGGTTGGTGGCGGCGGCGGAGTTGTTGCCGCATGAGCGGGCGGTGGTGATGGTGCGGGACCGGGCGCAGGTGTTGCGGCGGTTGGTGGAGGAGTTGTTGGAGGTGTCCCGGCTGGATGCGGGGGCGGAGAGTGCGGAGCTGGATCCGGTGGAGTTGCCCGCGTTGGTGCGCGGGATCGTGACGCGGGCGGCACCGCGGGCCGGAGAGCCCGGAGAGGCCGGAGAGGCCGGGGTGACGGTCACGGTGGTGGGGGAGCCGCGGGTGGTGGCGACCGATGTGCGGCGGGTGGAGCGGGTGTTGGTGAGTCTGCTGGCGAACGCGGCGAAGCACGGCCGGCCGCCGGTGGAGGTGCGGGTCGAGGGCACCCGGGTCTCGGTGCGGGATCACGGTGACGGTTATCCGGCGGAGTTGGTGGCCCAGGGGCCGCGGCGGTTCCGGTCGGGCGCGCCGGCCCGGGGGACCGGGCATGGTCTGGGGCTGACGATCGCGGTCGGCCAGGCGGATGTGCTGGGCGGGCGGCTGGCCTTCGGCGCCGCCGAGGACGGCGGCGCCGAGAGTGTGCTGGAGCTGCCCGCCGCGGGGTCGAGGCCGGCGCCATGAGCGCCATGCCGGCCCGGCTGCTCGGCGCCACGGGCACGAGTGGCTACAGCCCCAGGTCCTTGATGATCTTGGCGACGTGGCCGGTGGCCTTCACGTTGTAGAGCGCGCGCTCGACCTTGCCCTGTTCGTCGATGATGACGGTGGAGCGGATGACGCCGGTGACCGTCTTGCCGTACAGCTTCTTCTCGCCGAACGCGCCGTACGCCTCCAGCACCTTCTTCTCGGGGTCGCCGACGAGGGTGACCTTGAGTTCTTCCTGCTCGCGGAATTTGGCGAGCTTCTCCGGCTTGTCGGGCGAGACGCCGATGACGTCGTAGCCGTGGCCGGTGAGGAAGTCGAGGTTGTCGGTGAAGTCGCAGGCCTGCTTGGTGCAGCCGGGGGTGAGGGCGGCCGGGTAGAAGTAGACGATGACTTTGCGGCCGGCGTGGTCGGCGAGCGAGACCTGCTTGCCGTCCGCGTCGGGCAGGGTGAAGGCGGGGGCGGTGTCGCCGGGCTGCAGTCGCTCGCTCATGGCTCTCCTGGGCTGGTGTACCGCTGGGGCAGTGGTCTGGATGTACTGGGCTGGATGTACTGGTTTGGGGCACTGTGCCGGGCTTCCCCGGGATGGGCCGGGGGACGTCGGTACGCGAAGGGGGCCGGCCCGCCGCGGAACCGGATCCGTACGGTCCGAGGTTAGCGAGCAGACCCGATCGGGGGTGCTGTGGGGCGTGGTCGGGCGTGAGCTGACAGACTGTCCATCCATCTGTCCATTACGGATCTTTCCAGATGACGGAGGCAGCCCGGTGTCGGAAGCCAGGACCCCTGCGCAGATCGAGGCGGACATCGCCCGTCGGCGGCAGGATCTCGCCGTGACGCTCGACGAGATCGGTGTGCGTGTGCACCCGAAGACGATCGTGGGTGACGCGAAGGCGAAGGCGGCTGAGGCCGTGGACCGTACGGCGGGGCGGGCGTACGTCGCCGCGAACCGTGCGGTGTCGGGCGTCCGCGCCCAGTTCGTGTCGGAGGAGGGCGTGCCGCGGATCGAGCGCATCGTGCCGGTCGCGCTGCTGACGGTGGCCGCGGTGGGGCTGCTGGTGGTCTCCACGGCACGGCGTCGGCGCGCCTAGGCCGGGTAGGGCGCTGCGGGTACGGTCGGTGGGGTGAGCTCGAATAGCGCCTCCCACGACAAGCTGCCCATCCGGATGCTGCACGACCGTGTGCTGGTCCGCACCGATATTCCGGAGGGCGAGCGGCGTTCGACCGGCGGCATCGTGATCCCGGCGACCGCGGAGGTCGGCCGGCGGCTCGCCTGGGCCGAGGTGGTCGCGGTCGGCCAGAGCGTGCGGACGGTGGAGCCGCGGGACCGGGTGCTGTACGACCCGGAGGACCGGGCCGAGGTCGAGGTCCGCGGGGTCGCGTACCTGCTGATGCGGGAGCGGGACCTGCACGCCGTCGCGGCGGAGCGGTTGGAAGGGGCGGAGGATTCCACCGGGCTGTATCTCTAGCCCGCGGAACCCTCCGCCCCTTCGCGTTTCTCTTCGACTGCTCCGCTCAGCCGCGACTCACCGGCCAGCAGGCTCACCGGCCAGCAGGCTCACCGGCCAGCAGCCTCACCGGCCAGCAGTCTCACCGGCCGGAAGACTCACCGGCTAGAAGTCGTCCTGGTCCGGTCTGCCGAACCCCTCGATCTCGTCGTCGCCGTTCCCCCCGCCGCCCCCGTCGCCCCCGTCGGCTCCCCCGTTCGGGAAGTCGGTGGGCGGGGTGAAGGACGGGAAGGTCGGCGTCGCGGGCGGTGGGGTGGTGCTCGTCTCGGGCGGTGAACTGGTGGGCGGCGGCGGGCTCGACGCGGTGCTCTCGCTGGCCGGCGGGCTGCTGCCGGCCGTGCTCGGGGTGGACGGCGGGGCGGCGGAGGTCGACGGCTCCAGGGTCGCCGGGCCGCCGGAGGCCAGGTCCAGGTCGAAGGACTTGACCGGCTTGCCCTTGAGCGCGGCGGCCGTGTAGTCGGCCCAGATCTGCGCGGGGTAGCCGCCGCCGTTGATGCGGGCCAGCCCGGTGGCTCCGTAGAGCGGCTTCTGGACGCCCTTCGGGTCCTGGCCCATCACGGCGACGACGGTGGCCAGGTCCGGGGTGTAGCCCGCGAACCAGGCCGCCTTGTCCTCCTCGGCGGTGCCGGTCTTGCCGGCCGCCGGGCGGCCCGCGGCCTGGGCGGCGGTGCCGGTGCCGCCCTCGACCACGCTCTTGAGGATGGAGGTCGTGGTGTCGGCGGACTCGCGCGTCACGGCCTGCTTGACTCTGCGGTCGGGCAGGCCGACCTGCTGTCCGGCCTTGGTGACCTTGTCGACCAGCGCGTAGGCGCCGTGCTTGCCGTGGTTGGCGAGGGTCGCGTACGCCTCGGTCATGTCGAGGACGCTGGCGGTGGCCGGACCGAGCGCGATGGAGGGGTACGGCTGAAGGTCAGGGGTGGCCTTGGGCAGACCGAGATCGATGGCGGTCTGCTTGACCTTGGCCGGGCCGACGTCCTGGGCCATCTGCGCGTAGACGGCGTTGACGGACTTGTCGGTGGCCTCGCTGACGGTGATCTGGCCGTAGGAGCGGTCGTCCTCGTTGGCCGGTGAGTAGGGGGCGCCGCCCGAGCCCTGGACGGTCCGCTTGTTGGTGCCGTCGTAGACGGTCTGCGGGGTGATCGTGCGGCCGTCCTGGGTCTGCGAGTCGTTCTGCACCGCGGAGGTGAAGACGAACGGCTTGAAGGTCGAGCCGACCTGATAGTCGCGCCGGGTGGCGTTGTTGACGAACTGTTTGGTGTAGTCGATGCCGCCGTAGACCGCGACGATCTTCCCGGTCGCCGGGTCGATGGACGCGCCGCCGGCCCGGACGTATTCGTCGACCTTGCGGCTGTCGCTGAGCTTGGACATCAACTGGTCGTCCACGGCCTTGACCAGGGCGTTCTGCTTCTTCCTGTTGATCGTGGTGGTGATGCGGTAGCCGCCCGCCGCGAGCGTCCGCTCGTCCAGCACATCGCTCTTGTCGAGGTAGTCCTTGACGGCCTCGACGAGGTAGCCGCGCTGGCCGGAGAGCACCGGCGGGGCCTTGACCTTGCCCGGGGTGGGGAACTTCATCGCGTCGCGCTCCGACTGGCCGAGCCAGTCCTCCTTGACCATGCCGTCGAGGACGTAGTCCCAGCGCGCCAGCGCCCGCTTCTTGTTCTCCGGGTGCGCCGCGACGTCGTAGGCGTTGGGGGAGTTCAGCAGGGTCGCGAGGTAGGCGCCCTGGGCGGTGTTGAGGTCGTTGGCGTCCTTGCCGTAGTACGCCTGGGCGGCGGCCTGGATGCCGTAGGCGTTGCGCCCGTAGTAACTGGTGTTCAGGTAGCCCTCAAGGATGTCGTTCTTGCTCGCTTCGCGATCGAGCTTGATCGCGATGAAGAACTCCTTGGCCTTACGGGTGACGGTCTGTTCCTGGCCCAGGTAGTAGTTCTTGACGTACTGCTGGGTGATGGTCGAACCCGACTGCTTGCCCTTGCCGGTGACGGTGTTGAAGGCGGCGCGGAGCATCGCCTTGGGGTCGACGGCCGACTCCGAGTAGAAGTCCCGGTCCTCGGCGGAGAGCGCCGCCTGCTGGACCTTCTTCGGGACCTTGTCCAGCGTCACGTTCTCCCGGTTCACCTCGCCGTCGCGGGCCAGCCGGGAGCCGTCCGAGTAGAGGTAGACGTTGCTCTGCGCGATGGCCGCCTTGTTGGCCGGCGGGATGTCGACCAGCAGATAGCCGGCGACCAGCACACCCGCGACGAGCACGACGACGAGCAGGACGCCGCCGAGCACCATCCGCCAGGTGGGGAGGAGCCGGCGCAGGCCGGTGCGCTTCCGTTGGGACTGTTCGCCGGGCCGTGCGGCCCAGCCCTCCTCCGGGGAAACGTCAGTTCGGTCGTCGTCCCGCTGTGGATCGTCGGTCATGTCTTTAGGGACTCCTCGGCCACCGCCGAGGGTTGTCCTGGCGGAGCGGTGTCGTGTCGGGCGATTCGCGTCGTACGCCCCATAAGGAACTGTCGCATCATCCGTTCCGTGGTGGGACGGTGGCTCGCACCTGTAACAGGTCTGTGACCGGCCGAACAGCCCTGAGGAGTCACTCGATCCAGTGAATATCCCATGGCCGGGGGTCCGCCTCCTGGGCTAGGCTTCTGCACTTTTGGTGTTCCGTGCCCCGAGGCACGCGCACCCGCGGGGCGGGAGAGCCCGCACACAGCGGAAAAACGCGAAAGATACGGGGCGCCCGGCGGTCGGGCGAGCCCGCTCACCGGGGGGAGAAGCAGGCCGATGCGGCCGCACCGAATACAGCTGCACGAAATACGGCTGCACGAAATACAGCTGCGCGCAAACGCAACGCACGGCATACGGCTGTACGGAGCCGTCGCCGCGAGCAGCTTCCGACGCTACGCGACGTACCGGATCGCCACCGCCGCGGGTGTCTTCACCAACACCGTCTTCGGCTTCATCGTCTCCTACACCTTCCTCGCGCTCTGGGACGAACGCCCCGGCCTCGGCGGCTACGACCAGTCCCAGGCCCTCACCTTCGTCTGGATCGGGCAGGGCCTGCTCGCCGCCGCGGCGCTGCTCGGCGGCGGATTCCAGGTCGAACTCCAACAGCGCATCAGGTCCGGGGACATCGCGATCGACCTCTACCGGCCGGCCGACCTCCAGCTCTGGTGGCTCGCCGGCGATCTGGGCCGGGCCGCCTTCCACCTGCTGGGCAGGGGCGCCGTCCCGATGGCGGTCGGCGCCCTCGCGTTCGACCTCGCGTTCCCGGCCGATGTCATGACCTGGTGCTACTTCCTGCTCTCGGTGACGCTCGGCGTGGTGGTCAGCTTCGCGCTGCACTACCTCGTCGCGCTGGTGGCGTTCTGGTTGCTGGACGGCGAGGGGATCAACATGATCAGCACGCTGCTGTGCATGTTCTTCTCCGGCATGCTGCTGCCGCTCACCGTCTTCCCCGGGGCGTTCGGCGAGGTGGTCCGGCTGCTGCCGTGGGCCGCGATGCTGCAGGTCCCCGCCGACATCCTGCTCGGCGAGCACACCGGGACCGGGCTCGCGCGGGCGCTGGCGTTCCAGTGCGCCTGGGCGGTGGCGCTGCTCGGCCGGGGGCGCGCCTCGCAGGCCGCCGCCACCCGGAAGGTCGTGGTGCAGGGTGGCTGAGCGCTGGCTGTGGCAACTGCGGGAGGGCCTGCGCGCGTACTTCCTGATCGCCGGGATGTGGGTGCGCTCGACTATGGCCTACCGGGCCTCGTTCGTGATGACCGCCGTCGGCAACTTCGCCGCCGGCGGGCTCGACTTCGTCGCCATCATGCTGATGTTCTCGCACGTCGACGCGCTCGGCGGCTTCTCACTGGCCGAAGTGGCCTTTCTGTACGGCACGTCGAGCGCGTCCCTGGGCCTCGCCGACCTGCTGCTCGGCAATCCGGACCGGATCGGCCAGCGGGTGCGCGACGGCACGATGGACACCTTGCTGGTGCGCCCGGTGCCGGTCTTCGCGCAGGTCGCCGCCGACCGCTTCGCGCTGCGCAGGATCGGCAAGATCAGCCAGGGCTCGCTGGTGCTGGGCTGGTCGCTGCTCCAGCTCGACGTGGACTGGACGGCGGTGAACATCGCGCTCGTACCGGTCACACTGATCAGCGGGGCGGCGATCTTCGGCGCGGTCTTCGCCGCCGGGGGAGCTTTCCAGTTCTGGGCGCAGGACGCCGCCGAGGTGCAGAACTCCTTCACCTACGGGGGTGGCACGCTGCTCCAGTACCCGCCGACGCTGTTCGCCGAGGAGCTGGTGCGCGGGGTGACCTTCATCGTGCCGCTCGCCTTCGTCAACTGGCTCCCCGCGCTGCACATCCTGGGCCGCGCCGACCCGCTAGGCCTGCCGGGCTGGCTGGACTTCGCCGGGCCGCTGGTCGCGCTGCTGACGTGCGGGGTCGCCGGGCTGGCCTGGCGGGCGGGACTGCGCGGCTATCGCAGCACGGGGAGCTGAGGGGACAGGGACATGGATAGCGGCACGGATACCGGCGTGGATACCGGCGTGGACACCGATACGGACAGGGGCAGGGAGACGGACAGCGACGTGCACGACGACATGGACGGCGATCCGGGATTCATCGAACTCGACGGCGTCGAGAAGGTCTTCGAGGTGCGGCGCAAGGCCGGACGGCTGCGGCGCGAGCGGCACCGGGTGCGCGCCGTCGACGGCATCAGCTTCCGGGTGCGGCGCGGCGAGATGGTCGGCTACATCGGGCCGAACGGCGCCGGGAAGTCCACCACCGTCAAGATGCTCACCGGAATCCTGACGCCGAGCGGCGGCCGGCTGCGGGTGGCCGGCATCGACCCCTCGCGCGACCGGGCCAGGCTGGCCCGGCGGATCGGTGTCGTCTTCGGACAGCGCACGACGCTCTGGTGGGACCTGCCGCTGCGCGATTCGTACGCTCTGGTGCGCCGGATGTACCGGATTCCCGACGACCGCTACCGGATCAACTTGGCGCGCTGCGTCGAACTGCTCGACCTGGGCGACTTGTTGGAGGTGCCCGTACGGCAACTCTCGCTGGGCCAGCGGATGCGCGGCGACATCGCGGCGGCGCTGCTGCACGACCCCGAGGTGCTCTACCTCGACGAGCCGACCATCGGGCTGGACGTCATCAGCAAGGCGAAGGTGCGGGAGTTCCTGCGCGAGGTGAACGAGGAGCGCGGCACGACCGTGCTGCTGACCACGCACGATCTGACCGACATCGAGCAGCTCTGCCGCCGGGTCATGGTCATCGACCACGGACGGCTGGTCTACGACGGCGGGCTTGACGGGCTGCACGCGGTGGGACAGAGCGAGCGGACGCTCGTGGTCGACCTGGAGCGGGAGCTGCCCGCGATCACCATCACGGGCGCGCGGACGGTGAAGGTCGAGGGGCCACGCCAGTGGCTGGCCTTTCCGGCGGCGGCGAGCGCGGCGCCGATCGTCGCGGCGGTCGCCGAGCGCTACCCGCTGTTGGACCTGTCGCTGCGGGAGCCGGACATCGAGGACGTCATCGCGAAGATGTACGCGGCGGGTTCCGCGCTGTGAGGGCTGCTCCGCCGACGGCTGGAACCCGCTGCCGGGCAGCGTCCGCGAAGGGCTCCCCGAACGGCCGTTCCTGCGTAGGCTGGCCGGTATGACAAGCGACCTGCCCGAGCTGAGGGCGTCCGACGCCGACCGTGAGCGCGTCGCGGAGGTGCTGCGCGACGCCGTCGCCGAGGGCCGGATCGCCCTGGACGAGTTCGACGAGCGGCTGGACGGGGTCTACAAGGCGCGTACGTACTCCGAGTTGGAACCCTTCACCCGCGACCTGCCGGCGGCCATGTCCGGGGCCGCGAGCCCCGCCGCGCCGGCCGCTGGGGGCTCGGCCGGCTCCGGCGGCTGGGCGCACCGGATCGGCGGCCGGGCGACCTCCCGGGTGGCCCTCGGCATCCTGGGCGGCTTCCAGCGCAAGGGTGCCTGGGTGATGCCCCGGCGGCTCACCACGGTCTGCGTCATGGGCGGCGGCGAGATCGACCTGACCGAGGCCCGCTTCGAGGGCCGCGATGTGGTGATCCGCTGCTTCGCGGTGATGGGCGGCACACACGTCGTCGTTCCGCAGGACGCCGAGGTCGAGGTGACCGGCTTCGGCCTGATGGGCGGCTTCGACTCCAGCGCCGCCGGAGCGGGTGTGCCCGGCGCGCCCCGGATCCTCGTCACCGGCTTCGCCTTCTGGGGCGGCGTCGGCGTCGACCGAAGACTCCCCAAGGCGGAGCGGCTGCGGCTGAAGGCCGAGCGCGAGCAGCACCGGTCGGGGTGCGGGAATCCGCATGCGGACCGTAAGTCGCTGGACTAGCCGGGGTCCTCGGAGCAGTCGGACGTACGAGGGGGTCGGGATCTCTGAGTTGGCTTCTCTGCCGTACGGCGTTGCGCTTCCGGGGCAAGCCGCGGCACCCGCCGAAGACCATCAGGGTGGCACCAGCGACCCGCAATCCGTGGGCGTGGGCCTGCACGCAAAACGCTCGGTTGGGGTGCTCCAACCGAGCGCCTGCATAAAATGGCCGTCCGGCGACCACGACGACGGTTCTCCGCTTGCTTGATGCCGTTAGTACTACGAGCGCCGACCCTTGGCCTTGGCCTTGGCCTTGTCCGAGGCGACGAGCGGGAGCATGGGAACCTCGCTCACCGTGACCTGGGCCTGTCCATCCAACGTGCCGATGGCTACTGCCCACTGGCTGCCGTTCTCCATAGCCCGGACAGCACGGTGGAAGTCCTCGCTCGGATCAATCCAGCCACGGGACTCCAGAAAGCCGCCCTCGTGCAGCTGAGGCAGCTCCCGCAGCAGGCCGTAGAGCCAGCGCAAGCCCTCGCCAGGTGAACGCACTACCTGGTAGGACAGGTGGACCGGCGTCCTCTTCTCGCCCCGGCCAACTGTCCTGACGTACATGCAGTAGCCGATATCCAGCGGCTTATCCATGAGTCAGCCCCGTCCGGACATGCTGCATGGTCAGCGGGTCGTTGGTGAACCGCCGTTGCGGCGGCGGCAGCACCTGGGCCTCAACCTCGATGTCAGTCGGCGGGTGGACGCCAGGGAAGCGTAGTTCCGCCCAGACGGCTTTGCCTGACTCGGGATTGGGTGACGGGTAGATGAAGCCCCACCGGTCGCTCAACTCTTCGACCAGGAGAAGACCCCGCCCGCTGGTGTCATCTGCGTTGGGCGAGTGGAGAATCGGCGGCTGCCGGTCCTCATCCGAGACGTACATCTGGATGTGGTCCGGCAGGCACCACAGCATCACGGCGAAGCGGCGGACCCTGGCCCGAGTCGCCCAGGGCGGCGGGTCCTCAATCTGTCGGCCGGCGTGGCGGACGGCGTTGGTGGCCAACTCGGAGAGAACCAGAAGGGCGTCCTCGGTGGTGGTCTTCGGGACGCCCCATCGTTTCAGAACGTCTTTGGCGTGAAGCCGAGCCCAGCGAACGGCGGACGGCTCGCAGGCCAACTCCAGGCGGTTGTGCCAGGGCATGGGGCCGAAGCTCATGACGCCACCTCCGGCCTGAACGGCCTTATGGCGGCGTGTGGTTGATGTGCTGGACTGGTGGTGGTGCTTACATTCCTGACTGTCATGGAAGAGACCTTGTGCTTGGGGTGCGGCTGACCCGGTGAGTCACCGGCCGCGCTTGGTTGAGTTACGGGGCGGATGAACCGGGCCGGACAAGGCCAGGCCGAGAGCACTGGCCAACTCGCTGAGGAGCGTCATGGCCTGCGCCTCTGTGATCTCTTCTGGCCGCACACCGTCGTGACCGAAGGACAGGAGGAAGCCAGGCCGCACCTCTAAGTGCCGCAGTGGCACTCGCAGTCCTGGGGTTCGTCCAGCTTCCATGGCTGTCCTTTGGCCGGTATCGAGTAGCGATGCCACCGCAGAGCGTGACATCAACGCACACGGTAGACCTGCGCCCGTTCGAACAGCAAGGGGTACATCTGCACATGTGCAGATTTGGGCTGCTGGCCCGTAACCGTCCGAAGCGGCAGACTGGCAGTACAAGAGGATGGGAGGGACGGATGGCGGGTACCGTGCGAAGCCGCCGCCTTGGCGCTGAGCTGCGTAAACTGCGCGACAGCCTCAGCCTGAACGCTGAGGCTGTCGCTAGAGATATGGGCTTCTCCCGGCCGAAGCTGTCACGCATCGAGGCGGGCGAGGTTCGGGTTTCGCCGAACGATCTAAAGGCACTGTTGCGTGCGTACGGTGTGCAGGACGCGGCGCAGCAGGATCAGTACCTAGCGGCGGCCAGGGAAGCCCGGACCGCTGGATGGTGGCAGGCGTACCAAGACGCGCTCCCGCGCGAGTATGCCGACTACATCGCTTTGGAGGCGGCGGCCAACGTCATCAAGAGTTCGCAGCCCATTTTGGTGCCCGGCCTGCTACAGACCGAGGCGTACACCCGGGCCGTCATCCATGCCAACCCGTGGATCACCCCACCGGCTGACATTGAGTCCCTCGTCAAGATCAGGCGGGAACGGCAAGCCATACTGGACCGCGAGGGCCCGCCACGCTTGTGGTTCATCATCGGGGAGTCGGCCATCCGGCAACTGGTCGGCGGTCCGGCCGTCATGCGTGAGCAGCTGGATCGCCTGGAGCAGCTGACCAGCCTCCAGCACGTCATGATTCAGGTGCTGCCGCACGGCGCTGGGGCTCATGCTGGACTGAATGGCCCGTTCGTCATCTTCGGCTTTTCGGCTGAGCGCGGCCCCGACATCGTGTGTCTGGAGAACCTGACCGGCACGCTCTACATGGACCAGCCGGGCGAATTGGAAGGCTACGGCACGGCGTTCGACCATCTCCGGGCTTCTGCCCTCAACCCGGCTGACTCGCTGGCGCTTATCCAGCAGGTAGCCAAGGAGCTATAGGCACCATCATGAAGAGGCATGACATGACGTCCCCAAAGGGCATGGGCTCTTGGCGTAAGAGCAGTTACAGCGGCGCTAACGGCGACTGTGTCGAGATAGCCGGCCTGCCCAATGGCGGCCGAGCCGTGCGCGACTCAAAGAACCCGGATGATGGCTTCTTCTCGTTCCCCGCGGGCGAGTGGCAAGCGTTCATCCAGGCCGTCAAGGGCGGCGAGCTCGACCACTGACAACTGACCACGCACGACCTGACCGACATGGACGGAGTCCAGGCGCGAACCGGCGTCTGGCGCTGGGCTCGCCTGAATCGGGCGTGTCGGCTGGGCGCGACTGACCCATTTCGCCTGTCCGCTCCGACGCACTTAACGTGAAGAGTTCCCTACGGGGATCTCTTTGCTTCGCTGGTTGTGCGGTTCAGCGGCGCTCACCAGACCGCGCCCGGCGCTCACGCCCCGCGCTCGACGATGCCCCGTCACAGCGCCGCCGGCTCCGCTTGCTTGATGCCGTTGTGACTGCCCAGAGCGCTTCTGGCCTTGCCCCCGATCGACTGCCCGCGTGGGTGGTCGATCGGGGGCTTTCGTCATGGCCGACAGGCGCTCTTGACGGACTCCATCGATCGGGTGATGGTCGTGCAATCAAGTGCAATTGGATCGACACAGGGAGAGGCCATGCGCTTGCGTTTCCTGGGGATCATCCCGAACACCCCGGACACCGACTCACCGACCATCTGGCTTGATGAGGAGTCGGGTGATCTGCTGATCCAGTCCTACAAGGCCACAGAGGAAGAGGTGAAAGCGTGTCAGGAGATCGGCTCGATTCCCTCCCACTCCACGGACGTTCCGGATCACGAGACGATCATTCGGCTCCCGAAGGTCATGCGGAAGTACCTGCCCCCTCACGACAGCGAGTAGAGCGATGACGAACCCCGTACTTGATGGGCTGGCGAAGGCTCAACACTCCGCTGTCCACTTGGAGATGCGCGACGCCTACCAGCCGAGCGATCCCGAGTTCATCGCGTGGCAGAACGGCAAGCGCCTTGACCCCGCCGACCGGTCGTCGTGGTGGCGTCCGTTCCTCGACGTGGTGGTTGAGGCAACCGGGCGGGGAGTCGAGATGCGGCGGGCGCGGATCGTTTCGGAGCCCGTGACGGACTACATCAAGTACGAGTACGACGTGACGTTCCCCAACGTGATGGCGGGTGAACTGGTCCGTTGGTTGCCCAGGCGCAAGGCGGCCGACATCGCGCTCCCAGGTACTGACCTGTGGATGTTTGACGGTTCATCAGTGTTGTTCACCTACTTCTCTGGAACCGGGGAGGTGGTTGACCGGGAGTGGCGTACGGAACCGGTCGTCGTGGACCTGGTCAGTGCGGCCTTTGAAGCGGTGTGGGAACGAGCGACCCCCCACGAGGGGTACAAGCCGGTCTGACGCACCATGTCAGTCTCAGGATCGTCAAGTGTCCAGCAGGCCCGGCAAGTCCTTGCCAACCGCCTACGGGAGTTGTGCAAGGACGCCGGGTTGGAAGGCAAGGATCTCGCTGCGGCGTGCGGCTGGCACCCGTCCAAGGTGTCCCGGATCTCCACCGCGAAGACCGCGCCATCCGCCGATGACATTCGTGCGTGGTGCCGCGCCTGCGGGGCTGAGGACCAGACAGAGGACCTGATTGCCTCCCTGTGGGCCGTCGAAGGCATGTGGGTCTCGTGGCGTCGGATGGAGCGTGCGGGGCTGCGGCGGGCCCAGGTGGCCGTTCTCCCCCGGTTCGAGCGCACACGCTGGTTCCGGTCCTACTCCTCATGGTTCGTGCCCGGACTACTCCAAACCCATGGCTACACGGAGGACGTGTTGCGCGCTGTCCAGCGAAGGCGGGTCCCAGTCGATGACGTGGCCGACGCCGTGGCCGTTCGCATGGAGCGCCAACGCGTGCTGTACGAGGGGCGACGGCGCTTTGCCTTCCTGGTTGAGGAGTCGGTGCTGTGGAACGGCCTTGGCAGCGCTGAGACGCAGGCGGAACAGCTTGAGCATCTGCTCACCGTCAGCGGCCTCCCCAATGTGAGCGTGGGAGTTGTGCCGACTTGCCTGGGCCGAACCCGGATGCCGGTAGAAGGCTTCTGGATCTTCGACACGGCCCAGGTGAACGTGGAGCTTGTCTCTGGCTACCTCACGATCACGCAGCCCAGCGAAGTAACCATGTACGCCGACACGTTCGCCACGCTTGCAGACAGCGCGGTCTATGGAGCGAAAGCCCGTGCGCTGATCACCAGGGCCCATAACTCGCTCGCGTAATCCGCGCGCAATTACGTGCAATCGGCTGTGAGTCGGGAAGCGGGAGTTCCTAGCGTTGTCGCCATCAGGACGACGTGAGGGGTTCTTCGATGACCAACCCGACGACGTATCCCAGTCCGGCCGTTGAGCTGCCGCTAAGACTCGAAGGCGACCCGGCCCCGGCAAAGGGCTGTGATGTGTGCCAGGCACTCAGTGAAGAACGCCGTGAGGCACGGGCCAACGGCGACATGTCCAAGGTCTCAGACGTAAACGTGGAGATCCGGCAGCACCCGCACACGAAGAGGCGGCAGAGCGCATGATCCCCATGGCGCAGTACAAGAGCGCATGGGCTGAGGCGGACCACTTCGCGGGGCTCATCCGTGCCGCCCTGATCCGGGCCGGGCTCTCGGAGGATGACGCGTCACGGGTGCGCGGTCTGGTGACCGGAACAGGGTGCGTGTACGTGGAACTGGGTACGTTCCGCGTCGGCGCGGCTACCAAGCTGCTCGAAGCTCTACCGCTGGCGCGGGTCGCTCCCGAGAACTCCGACGGCCCGAAGCTCCCCGCGCAGCACCGGTCGGGGTGCGAGAACCCCCATGCGGACCGTAAGTCGCTGGACTGACCCGGGGCGGCACAGCGCCGCGATACCCCGTCACAGCGCCGCCGGCACCGCGCCCCTGAGGTGGTTCAGGTTCAGCGCCTGGGCCATCGCGCGGTAGCCGTTGTCGCTGGGGTGCAGGTGGTCGCCGGAGTCGTACGCGGGGTGCAGCCGGTCCGGGTGGGCCCGGTCGCGCAGCGCCCGGTCGAAGTCGACGACCTCGTCGAACACTTTGCCCGCCCTGATCTCCGCGTTGACCTGCTCCCGGACCGCGTTGAGCCGCGGGGTGAAGCCGCGGTGCCCGCCGAAGGGCATCAGGGTGGCGCCGGTGACCCGCAGGCCGCGCGCGTGGGCCTGCCTGACGAGCCGGCGCATGCCGTCCACGATCCGGTCGGGGCCGGTCTGCCGGGGCGGCTTGAGGATGTCGTTGACGCCCATCTCGATGATGACCGCCTTGACCCCGGTGCGGGACAGCACATCGCGGTCGAGCCGGGTCAGCGCGCTCGGCCCGTTGTTGGGGGAGTAGCGGCTGCCGTCGACCAGTATCCGGTTGCCGCTGATGCCCTGGTTGAGGACGCCGTAGCGGGGCGCGCCGGATTCGTTGCGCAGCCGGTCGGCCAGGAAGTCGGTCCAGCGGCGGTTGGCGCCGGCGGTGGAGGTGATGCCGTCGGTGATCGAGTCCCCTATGACGGCGACCGAGCCCTGCGCCTCGTTGCTCCACACGTCCACGGCGGTGAGGTAGCGCCAGTACGGGCTCTGCTCGGTGTAGGCCGTCCCGGTGGTGTCCTCGGTGCGGTTGCCGCGCGCGAGGTAGGAGGTCTGCCGGGCGTACGGGTGGTAGGTGACCGGGCCCGACGGGGACGGGGAGTAGATGCTGATCAGCAGGTCCGAGGCGTGCGGCACATTGAGCCGCACCGGGTCGCTGAGGGCCGACTGCCCGACCGGGATGGTCACCGAGCTGCGGTTGGCGAAGGTCAGCCGGCGCATCGTGTCCATCGCGGCGCCGGGGTTGCTGGGGGCGGCGGCCAGCGCGAGCGAGGCGTGGGTGACCAGCAGCGGGCGGGTGCCGTAGAGGTTGGAGAGCGTGATGCGCGCGCTGCTGCCGCCGATGCTGGTGTGCACGACGTTCCGTATGGACATGCCCGCGTATCCGTCGAGCGTGTTCGGCTCGGCGGCGGCGGCCGAGGCGGACCAGGTGCCGACCCAGTTCCCGGCGGAGGCCGGGGCCGCGGAGCTGCGCGACTTGTGCGGGGTCGTGTCCAGCCTGCCGTCGCCGCCGCCGATCCCGATGAAGATCGCGGCGGAGATCAGTACGACCACCGCCGCCAGGCCGGCGAGCAGGGCGTAACCCACCCGTGTGTTCATGCGGGGTGTGTCTCCAGGGGCAGGCGGGGCCGGTGGCTCCGGGTGGGCAAAGGCAGCGCGTGATCAGCGGCGCCGTTGCGGTCCGATCGGCCCCCCATGGTCCCATGGGGCCGCCGGTGTCCGTCCGGCGGCCTGTTCGGTGGTCCGTTCGGTCGCTCGGGGAGTCAGACGCCGGGAACTCACAGTCCGTTCCAGGAGTAGCTCAGTTGTGGACAATGCAACGGGGGAACCGGGCGAACGGGTGGAGTGGATGGAACGCACCGATACGGACCGGACCGGCGAAGCCGGCGAGCCCGCTGAGCGCGGCGAATCAGGCGAGCCCGGCGGCCTTGCGGGTTCCGGGGCGCTGCCGGCGGGCGGTTTCTCCTACACCCCGGCCGACGAGGAGAAACAGCGCGGCGTCCGCCGGATGAAGACGTTCGCCACCGGCCTGCTGGGCCTGGTGGCGGTGGTCTACGGATTGGCCGAATGGGGCCGGTCGGCCGGGGCGGGCGGCTGGGCCGGGGATGTCGCCGCGGCGGCCGAGGCGGGCATGGTCGGCGCGCTGGCCGACTGGTTCGCGGTCACCGCGCTGTTCCGGCGGCCGATGGGCCTCCCGATTCCGCATACCGCCATTATCCCCAGTAAAAAGGACCAGCTGGGGCACAGCCTCGGCGAGTTCGTCGGCGAGAACTTCCTGTCGGGCGGCGTCGTACGGCAGCGGCTGCACGCGGTGGGCATCGGCAGCCGGCTCGGCGCCTGGCTCGCCGAGCCCGAGCACGCCGACCGGGTGACCGCCGAGCTGGCCACGGCCCTGCGCGGCGCGCTGACCGTGCTGCGGGACTCGGACGTGCAGGCGGTGGTGGGCGAGGCGGTCACCCGGCGCGCGGACGCCCAGGAGATCGCGCCGGGCATCGGCAAGATGCTGGAGAAGGTGGTCGCCGACGGCGGACACAAACGGGTCGTCGACCTGGTCTGCGTACGGGCCCACGACTGGCTGGTGCTGCACAGCGACTCGGTGATGGAAGCGGTGACGGGCGGCGCGCCCGGCTGGACCCCGCGCTTCGTGGACCGCAAGGTCGGCGACCGCGTCTACAAGGAACTGCTGCGCTTCGTCATGGAGATGCGGGACATGCCGGACCACCCGGCGCGCGGGGCCGTCGACCGTTTCCTCGGCGACTTCGCCGGCGACCTCCAGTCCGACACGGACACCCGCGCGCGGGTCGAGCGGCTCAAGTCGGAGGTGCTGGGGCGCGGCGAGGTGCAGGACCTGATCGCCTCGACCTGGAGTTCGGTGCGGGCGATGATCGTCGCCGCGGCGGAGGACGAGCGCAGCGAACTGCGCATCCGGGTGCGCACGTCGGTGCTCTCGCTGGGCCGCCGGATGGAGGCCGAGCCCCGGTTGCAGGCGAAGGTGGACGGCTGGCTGGAGGACGCGGCGGTGTACGTCGTCACGACCTACCGGGACGAGATCACCTCGCTGATCACCGACACCGTCGCGGGCTGGGACGCGGACCAGACCTCCCGCAAGATCGAGGCGCACATCGGGCGCGACCTCCAGTTCATCCGCATCAACGGCACGGTGGTCGGCGCGCTGGCCGGGCTGGCGATCTACGCGGTGTCGCAGCTGATCGTCGGCTGATCTCTCTGGCGGTCCCTCTGGTGGTCTCTCTGGTGGGTACGGGCCGTACGGCCTATCGTGCCCCGACCGGAGGGAGTCGGGGTGCGGCAGCGGATACCGGTGGTGGTCCAGGGGCGGCGGAAACGGCGGTCGAGGGAGCTGCGGCGGGCGCGGCGGCCGAGATCGGGGCGAGTGCTCGCGGCGCGCGCCCTGTGGAGCGGCGCGGAGATCGCGGTGACCCTCGGCGTCGTCGTCCTGCTGTTGGTCGCGCACCAGTTGTGGTGGACCAACCGGCAGGCGAGGGCCGAGGCGCGGCAGCAGGTCGAAGCGCTGGAGCGGGACTGGCGGTCCGCTCCGGACACCCCGGTGGGAGAGACGGGCGAGCCGGGGGCGGGGAGCGGCCGGGACCCGGCAGCCGGTCCTGACGCGGGCGCGGGCGGCGCGCGCTCCGGTGGCGGCGGCGCATCCGCCGGCTCGGGCGGCGCGGGCCGTACCGGCGGCGCGGCGCCGCCCGGGCCGCCGCGCTGGGACCAGGCGTACGCGGTGCTGCGGATTCCGAAGCTCGGGGTGACCGCGCCGGTCGCGCAGGGCATCAGCAAGTCGGCGGTGCTCAACAAGGGGTACGTGGGCCATTACGCGCACACCGCGCAGCCGGGGCGGCCGGGCAACTTCGCCCTCGCCGGCCACCGCAATACGCACGGCGAGCCGTTCCGGCACATCAACCGGCTGCGCGCCGGGGACCTCGTACGGATCGACACGGCGGACGCCCGCTACACCTACGCCGTCGAGCGGACCCTGCCGCAGACCTCGGCGGCCGACGGCACGGTCCTGGCCGAGGTGCCGCACAGCAGCGTGCGCCCCTCCTACCGCTACGACGCGCCGGGTTACTACCTGACGCTGACGACCTGCACCCCGGAGTACACCTCGAAGTACCGGCTGGTGGTGTGGGGCCGGCTGAAGTCGGCGGTGCCGCGGTAGGGCCGTGCGGCCCGCGCTCGGGCGGTGACCGCGATGGCCGACCGGGTCCGCCGGGGGACGGGTGTGAGGCGCCGGCCGATCCGCTTGTCAGTGCGGGGAGTTAGCATCGGGTTCGACAGCGGGACTCGGTGCACCGGAGCTGGACGCACCGACTGTGGTGCACCGGAGCTCGTCGGAGAATTCGTCGGCGAGTTCGTCGGCGAGTTCGTCGGAGAAGGGGGATCAGCTGATGCGTGACCTGTTGCGCACGCCTGTGAGCGTGCTGCTTTTCCTCTTCGCCGTGCTGTTGCTCTCCGAGACCGGTATCGCGGGCGCGGTCGCGCTGGCCGCGACCACCACCCTGGCGGCGGCCGTTCTGGCCTGCGCCGTCCTCGCGACCCGCAGCGTCGTGCCGGTGACACCGGCCCGCATACGCACCGCGATACGGGACAGGGAGCGCCGTACGGCCTTCCTCACGCAGCGCGATCCCGACGCGGCGGGCAGGCCCCGCCCCCGAGCGCCGGGCCGTTCCCTCCCGACGGCCGCGTAAGCGCTCTCCGGCGATCCCTGTCGATTTCCAGTCCTCTGCCGAGTTCTCTGTCGATCCCCGAGATAACCGCTGAGCCCGCGCGGCTCGTCACGCCGATTCCTCATCCCGGCACGACGAGTTCCCGTGGAGGGTTCCTCCCATGTGCTGCTGTCCGCTCCGCTGGGCGGGCGCTGGACCGACGCGCTGGGCGACGGCGGGGTGTTCGGTGCGGCCGGCTTGGTCTACGTCGTGCTGTTCGCGCTGGTCGCGGCGGTGGCGACGTGGACCTACCGGCGGACCCGCAGGGCGGCTGCGATCGCGGCTGCCGCGCCGAAGCCGGCCGCCGCGTCGGCGGAGGCGGCGCCGGGGATGGCCGGGCTGTCGAAGGTGCTGCCGCTGCTCTCGTTCGGCACGCTGATCACCCTCGCCGTGGTGCCGCTCGCGGCCGGGCTCTACATCGTCACGAGCACGACCTGGACCGCGTGCGAGCGGGCGTGGCTGCACCGGGGCGGCGTTCCGGAGCCCGTTCCTACCGTTGGGTAACGGTCCAGTCCGTGAACGGGGTCTTGCGGACTGGACTTCGTTCTTGGAGGATCAGCCAATTCCTCCGATGGCCGTCGCCCATCGGCCGGCCCGGATCCACCCCCTCGCGGAGTGCGTCCGGGCAGACCCTCGACCACGGGAGTGTGACCATGAAGCTGCTGCGTGTCGGACCGGTAGGGGCGGAGAGCCCAGCGGTGTTCGACCGGGACGGTGTCCTGCGGGACCTGTCCGAGGTGGTGCCGGACATCGACGGAGCGCTGCTCGCGGACGATGCCGCCATGGACCGGGTGCGGGCCGCCGTCGAGGGCGGAGACCTGCCGGTACTGGCGGCCGCCGACCCGGCCGGTGACGGCCTGCGGATCGGGCCGCCGTTGGCCCGTATCGGCAAGGTCGTGTGCATCGGGCTGAACTACCACGATCACGCGAGCGAGACCGGCGCCGCGATTCCGGCGGAGCCGATCATCTTCATGAAGGCGCCGGACACGGTCGTCGGGCCCGACGACACGGTGCTCGTGCCGCGCGGCAGTGTGAAGACCGACTGGGAGGTCGAGCTGGCCGTCGTCATCGGCGCCACGGCCCGCTACCTGGAGTCGGACGAGCAGGCTCTCGCCTCGGTCGCGGGCTACGCGGTCGCGCACGACGTCTCGGAGCGCGAGTTCCAGATCGAGCGCGGCGGCCAGTGGGACAAGGGCAAGAACTGCGAGACGTTCAACCCGCTCGGCCCATGGCTGGTCACCGCCGACGAGGTGCCCGATCCGCAGGCGCTCGGCCTGCGACTGTGGGTCAACGGCGTGGTGAAGCAGAACGGCAGCACCGCCGACCAGATCTTCCCGGTCGCCGAGGTGGTGCGCTACGTCAGCCAGTTCATGACGCTCTACCCGGGCGACGTCATCAACACCGGCACCCCGGCGGGGGTGGCCATGGGCCAACCCGAGCCGAAGCCGTATCTGCGCGCGGGCGATGTCGTGGAGCTGGAGATCGACGGCCTGGGCCGTCAGCGCCAGCAGCTCAAGGACGCCTGACAGGACGCCTGACAGGGCGCCTGACGGGGCGCCTGACGGGGCGGGGTGTGTGGGGGCGCGGGTCGCGCCCTGACAGCGGGGCCCGGATCGCCAAGCGGTCCAGGCTTTCGGCTGTTGGGGCGGCCAGGGTTTTCCGCCGTCTTGGTGCTTGGCTGTCAGGTGGCCGGCCCCCGCCGGACTGCCGGGCAGCGCCGGCCCCAGCCGGCCCGCCGCATCGGTGGCTCGCGGTCGGGCCGGGACGAACCGGGATCGACCGGCACCGCTCAGCCGGGACTGACCGGGACCGACCGGCACCGTTCAGCCGGGACGAGCCGGGACGAGCCGGGACGGACCGGCACCGCTGGCCCGCCCGGCCGTGCCTCCGCTCAGCCCAGGGAAACGCTGACCCCTTCGGCCGCCGAGCGTCGCGCCGCTTCCAGCACCCGTAGCGTCGCCGCCGCTTCGGTCGCGGTGACCGGCGGCGCGCCGCCGGTGCGCAAGGCCTCGGCGATGGCCGCGTAGTACGCGGGGTAGTCGCCCGGCAGGGTCGGCACCGGCTCGCCGCCGCCCGTCTGCGGGGACTCGCCCGCGCCCAGCCGGCCCCACGCGGAGCTGGGCTCGACGCCCCACTGCGAGCGGTCGTCGCTGGGCCGCAGCCCCTCGCGGAGCGCCGCTTCCTGCGGGTCCAGCCCGTACTTGACGTAGCCCGCGCGGCTGCCCAGCACCCGGAAGCGCGGGCCGAGCTGCGCGGTGGTCGCGCTGACCCACAGGTGGGAGCGGATGTCGCCCGCGTGGGTGAGCGCGATGAAGGTGTCGTCGTCGGCTTCGGCGCCGGGGCGGCGCACATCGGATTCCGCGTAGACCTGGAGGGCGGGCCCGAAGAGGGCGAGCGCCTGATCCACGACATGGCTGCCCAGGTCGTAGAGCAGCCCGCCGACGTCGGCCGGGTCGCCCGACTCGCGCCAGCCGCCCTTGGGCTGCGGACGCCACCGCTCGAAGCGCGACTCGAAGCGCTGGACGTCGCCGAGGGCGCCGTCCGCGATCAGCTTGCGCAGGGTGCGGAAGTCGTTGTCCCAGCGGCGGTTCTGGAAGGTGCTCAGCAGCAGGCCGCGATCGGCGGCGAGGGCCGAGAGCTCCTCGGCCTCGGCGGCGGTCGCGGCGAGCGGCTTGTCCACGACCACCGGCAGCCCGGCCTTGAGCGCGTCGGTCGCCAGCGCCACATGGGTGCGGTTGGGCGAGGCGATGACCACCAGGTCCAGGTCGCCGGCGCGGGCCAGCAGCTCGTCGGCCGTGGCGACCGTACGGACCTCGGGGTACTCGGCGCGGGCCTGCTGCTGTCGTTCGGGGTTGCCGGTGACGACGGTGTCGAGAACCAGACCGTCGGTGGCGGAGATCAGCGGGGCGTGGAAGACGGAGCCGGCCAGGCCGTAGCCGATGAGGCCGACGCGGAGGGCGGTGCCGGTGGAGTCGCTCATGCCCGCCACTTAAGCAACGCTGTTGCCAAACTGCAAGCGCCGACGAGAATGGGTCCGTGAACAGCACATTCTCCGGAGCCAATCTGTCCGCGCTGCGCAGCCACAACGCCGCGCTGGTGCTCGGCCTGCTCAGAGCGGCGGGCGAGTCCGGGGTCAGCCGACTCGAACTGGCCGCGCACACCGGCCTCACCCCGCAGGCCGTCAGCAAGATCACCAGCAGGCTGCGGGCGGAGGGGCTGGCCGCCGAGGCCGGGCAGCGCGCGTCGACCGGCGGCAAGCCGCGCACCGTGCTGCGGCTGGTCCGCGACGCGAACAGCGCGGTCGGGCTGCACCTCGACCGCGACGAACTGACGGTGGTGCTCGCCGATCTGACCGGCGAACCGGTGGCGGTGCGCAGCGCTCCGTTCGACTTCGGCGCGGACCCGGAGTGGGTCGTGCGGGAGGCCGCCGCGCAGGTCACGGCGCTGCTCGCGGAGACCGCCGCCGAGGGCGGGTACGGGCCGGTGCTCGGCGTCGGGGTGGCCTGCCCGGGGCCGCTCGATCACGGGAGCGGAGTGCTGCGGCGGGTGACCGGCCTCGTGCACTGGGACGGCTTCGCGCTGCGCTCGGCGCTCGCGGCTCGGCTCGGCGGCCTGCCCGTCCTGCTCGACAAGGACACCAACGCCGCCGCGCTCGGCCTCGCCCCGCGCGGCGCGCGCGACACCGCCGACTCCTTCGCGTATCTGCACCTCGGTACCGGACTGGGCGCCGGGCTGGTCCTCGGCGGCGTGCTGCATCGCGGGGCCCGTACGGGGGCGGGCGAATTCGGCCATCAGGTCGTCCGGTTGGACGGGCCGGTGTGCGGCTGCGGCAATCGCGGTTGCGTCGAGGCGCTGTGCCTGGCGGCGGTCGCGGCGGGCGACCCGGCGGAGGCGGCCCGGATGCTCGGCGTCGGCGCGGCCAACCTGGTCGGGCTGCTCGACATCGACCGGGTGGTGCTGGGCGGGCGGACCGTGCTGGCCGCCGACCGGCTGTTCGTACGGGGCGTCGAAGCCGTGCTGGCCGAGCGCGCGGCGCGCGGGGACGGCCGGACGGTGCCGGTGGCCGTGGCGGGCAGCGGCGCGCGGGCCGTCGCGGAAGGCGCGGCGCAGCTGATCCTGGCACCGCTCTTCGGGCGGCCGGACGGGTCCTTCCGCGACGAGCGGATGTGACGAACGGGTGTGACGAACGGATGTGAGGCCGCCGGGGGAGCAGCCGTGCGGGCGGCTGCCGGAGCGTAGGCCGTTCGGGCGGGATTTGTGATCAACATACGAACCGCCGGTGATGCTATGCCGGGCTTGGCGGCCCCGCATGCGATGTTCCGGAGCACTTGGGAGCACTCGGGATATCACAGCGAAGGGTCTTCATGCGTCTGTTCATGTCCATGTCCATGCCCGCAGGCGGGTCCGTGGCGGCGGCGACAGCGGCCATGATCCTGCTCGGTGCGGGAGCGGCGGTCATCGGCTGCCCGTCCCCGGCGTCGGCATCGGCGTCCGTTCCCTCGGCGGCGTCGACTGCCTTGGCCCACGAGCGCGGGCCCGGCCCGGTCTGCGGGGCCGCCTCCGGCAGCACGGACTTCCCGATCGGCTCCCGGATTCACGGCGGCCCCCGTACGTATCCGGCGGGCGGCGACTGGCGCGGCTGGTCCCTCGACCTGCGCAACACCACCGGTGCCGGCTGCCGCGCGATGCATCCCGTCACCCTGCTCATCGACGAGCACGGCCGGCTCCGACCGCGTGACATCCGGCTGGAGTTCTACGATCCGCAGGCCCGTTCCTGGCGAGCCGTCCCGTTCGAGACGACCGACCATCAGGAGAACGTGGGCGTCCTCGACGGTGACTTCAAGGGCTTCGAGGTCCCGCCGCGCGGCACCGTCACCGTGAAGCTGCGGATGCGCTTCGCACAGAGCGCGCCGCGCGGCCGGGTCACCGCCAAGGTCACCACCGTCCAGCGGCGCGAGGACGACGGCGACTGGGTGGGCCAGTCCGGGGACTACCGTTTCGCCGTCACCGATTCGAGCTCACCCTCACACTCCCCCTCCTCACACTCCTCCTCCTCGCACTCACCCTCCTCCTCGCACTCACCCTCCTCCTCGCACTCACCCTCCTCCTCGCACTCGCACTCACCCTCGGCCTCGGCCTCGGGCAGGGACGGCGGGGCAGCCGAGCCGCCGATGCTGGCTGCCACCGGCCGCGAGGCTCGCGAGGCTCTCGCCCGGCTCGGAGCGGCGGCTGGCGGCTCGCTGCTCGCCGGCGCCGCCCTGGTGATCGCGGGCCGCCGCCTCCGGAGCCTTCGCCGCCCGTAGCGCCTCCGGCTCCCGCGGCGTCTCCCTCGCCCGTAACGTTTCCGACGCCCCCGCGCCGGGTCGGCCGCAGCCCCGTCCGCCCGGCCCGTGCGAACATCCCTGCGTGGACTACCCGAACGACCAGGCCCCTGGCGCCCCGATCCGATCCGGCATCCCCGAGCACGGCCGGGTTCCCAAGTACTACGCGGTGAAGACCCAAGTCGCTTTGCTCATAGACGAGTTGGGTGAGGGCGGTCTGCTGCCGACCGAGCGCGACCTCGCGGTCCGCTACGAGGTCTCGCGCGAGACGGTACGGCAGGCGCTGCGCGATCTGCTGCTGGAGGGGCGGCTGCGCCGGATGGGGCGTGGCACGGTGGTCGCGGGGGCGAAGCTGGAACAGCCGCTGTCCCTCGCGAGTTACACCGAGGGCGTCCGCAGGCAGGGCCGCCGCCCCGGCCGTACGCTCATCAGCCTCGACCGCTTCCCCGCTCCCGAGGCGCTGGCCGCCGAGATCGGGCTGCGCCGGGGCGAGCCGGTATGGCACTTGGAGCGGGTGCTGCTCGCGGACGACGAACGGGTCGGCCTGGAGAGCACCTATGTCGCCGTGGAGCGGGTGCCGCGGCTGGACACCGATTTCGAGCCGGACTCGTCCTTCTACGGCTATCTTCTCGACCGGCTGGGCATCGGCTTCGGCGACGCGGACGAGCGCCTGGAGACGGTGCTCGCGACCCCGCGCGAGGCGCTGCTGATCGGCACCCCGCCGGCGCTGCCGATGCTGCTCATCCACCGGGTGTCGCGGGACTCGAAGGGCCGCCCGCTGGAGCGGGTGCGGTCGCTGTACCGGGGGGACCGGTTCAGCTTTACGGCCCACTTGGCCGGGACGCCCCGCACTGCCGCCGCCGGCTCCGCCGACACCGCTGAAAATGCTGACGACTCGGGCTGAAACGCTCTCCCGGAGACTCTTGAGCAACGGATATTGGTAACGAAAAGATAACGGGTCTAGTCCAGGCTTGGGGGCCTGTTCACCGTCGCGTTGCCCGGCGGATCCATTCGGGACACCCGGCCCAAGGACCGTTCCAGGCGTGAGAGTCATAGTCGTTGGAGCCGGCGTGGTGGGAACCATGCACGCCTGGCAAGCAGTGGAACGCGGCCACGAGGTCGTGCACATCGAGCGCGAAGCGGAAGCACGCGGCGCCTCGCTCCGGAACTTCGGCCTGGTCTGGGTCAGCGGTCGTGCGGGCGGTGAGGAACTGGAGACCGCGCTGCGCGCCCGGGAACTCTGGGAGGACATCGGCGCTCAGGTGCCCGACCTCGGCTTCCGGCCGAACGGGTCGCTGACCGTCGTCACCAATGAGGCCGAACTCGCCGTCGCCGAAGGCGCCCTGGCGCGCCCGGACGCCTCGGCTCGCGGCTACGAACTGCTCGGCGCCGCCGAGGCGCGCGAGGTCAACCCGGCCCTGCGCGGCGAACTGCTCGGCGCCCTGTGGTGCGAGCGGGACGCCGCCGTCGAGCCGCGCACCGCCCAGCGCGCGCTCAAGGCCAAGCTGCTGGAATCCGGCCGGTACACCTTCCTCAGCGGCCGTGAGGTCCGGGAGGTCGTGGGGGACAACGCGGTCCGCGACGACCACGGCGACCTGCACTCCGGCGACGCCGTCGTGCTCTGCACGGGCGCCTGGCTCGGGGGCCTGGTCCGCGAGCTGGCCCCCGAACTGCCGGTCCGCCGGGTCCGGCTGCAGATGATGCAGACCGAACCGCTCGGCGAGGAGCTGACCACCTCGGTCGCCGACCCGGACAGCTTCCGCTACTACCCGGCCTACGCGGGTGAGTCCCTCGACGCGCTGGCCGCCGGCCGGCCGCAGCCGCCGGTCGCCGCCGAGCACAAGATGCAACTCCTGATGGTCCAGCGCCGGGACGGCGGCCTGACCATCGGCGACACGCACGAGTACGAGCACCCCTTCAACTTCGACGTCGACGAGGACCCGTACGAGCACCTGGCCGGCGTCGTCGGCAAGCTGCTCGGCCGCCCGATGCCGAGGATCCGCCGCCGCTGGGCCGGGGTGTACGCGCAGTGCACCGACACCGCCCGCGTCGTGCACCGCCAGCAGGTCAGGGACCGGACCTGGCTGGTCACCGGGCCCGGTGGCCGTGGCATGACCTGTTCCCCGGCGATAGCCGAGACGACCGCCGACGAGTTGGGCTGGTAGCGAAGATGACCGACACCGCGATGAACCGGATCAAGCTGGTCGTACTCGACATGGCGGGCACCACGGTCGCCGACGGCGGCCTCGTCGAGCAGGCATTCGGCGCCGCCGCCCAGCGGCTCGGCGTCGAACCGGGCTCCGCCGACCACGCCGCGAAACTGGACTACGTACGCGCCACCATGGGCGAGTCCAAGATCTCCGTCTTCCGGCACCTGTTCGGCGACGAGGACGCGGCGCAGCGCGGCAACACCGCCTTCGAGGCCGCGTACGCCGAACTGGTCGACGCCGGGCGCTGCGCGCCGATCCCCGGCGCCCGCGAAGCGATCGAGCGGCTGCGCGGCGAGGGCCGCACCGTCGTCCTGAGCACCGGGTTCGCCCGTACGACGCAGGACGCGATCCTCGCGGCGCTCGGCTGGCGGGACCTGGTCGAGCTGACCCTGTGCCCCGCCGACGTCGGCGGGCGCGGACGCCCCTACCCGGACATGGTGCTCGGCGCGCTGCTGCGCACCGGCGCGGCGGACGGCGTCCAGGAGATCGCCGTGGCGGGCGACACCTCGTACGACATGCTGTCGGGCCGCAGGGCGGGCGCGGCGGTGGTGGCGGGCGTGCTCACCGGGGCGCACGACGCGGTCGCGCTCGGCGAGGCCGGCGCCACCCAGATTCTCGGCTCGATCGCCGGACTGCCGGATCTGCTCGGGCGGTTGGAGCGGCCGGGCGCGTCCGCTCCCGACTCCGCTCCCGCTCCCGCTCCGGCTCCGGCTACGGCTGCGGAGGCCGGGCGGTGACCGGGCGCGCCGCCGCCGTGGCCACCATGGCCTCGGGGGCTCCGGCAGCCCGGCCGGACACGGGCACAGACACAGGCACGGGCACGGGCACACAGGCCGCCGCTGCGGGCCGCGCCCCGGCCCCGGCGGCCGGCCCCGCGAGCGGCATCCGCTTCGACCGGGTCTCGGTCGCCTACGGCAAGAACGTCGTCCTCGACGGCCTCGACCTGACCGTCGAACCCGGCGAGGTGATGGCGCTGCTCGGTCCGTCCGGCTCCGGCAAGACCACCGCGCTGCGAGCGGTCGCCGGATTCGTGCAGCCGGTCTCCGGGCGGGTGCTGATCGGCGGCCGTGACATGACGGGGCTGCCGCCGCACCGGCGCGGCATCGGGATGGTCGTCCAGCAGTACGCGCTCTTCCCGCATATGCGGGTCGCGGACAACGTCGCGTTCGGCCTCAAGGCGCGGAAGGCGCCGCGCGGCGAGATCGCGGGGCGGGTCGCGGAGGCGCTGGAGATGACCGGCATGGCCGCGTACGCCCGGCGCTATCCGCGCGAGCTGTCCGGCGGGCAGCAGCAGCGCGTCGCCATCGCGCGGGCGCTCGCCACCCGGCCCGGCGTGCTGCTGCTCGACGAGCCGCTGTCCGCGCTCGACGCGCAGCTCCGCTCCGGCATGCTGGCCGAACTCGCCCGGCTGCACCGTGAGTTGCCGGATGTGTCCATTCTGTACGTCACCCACGACCAGGTGGAGGCGCTCACCCTCGCCGACCGGATCGCGGTCATGGACAAGGCGCGCCTCCAGGACTGCGGCACCCCGCAGGACCTCTACCGCCGCCCGAGCACCGAGTTCACCGCCTCGTTCGTCGGCAACGCGAACCTGCTGCCGGTGACCGTCGGGGACAACGGCGTCACGTTCGCCGGTACGGAGCTGTCGCTGGCGACCGGCGAGGCCGCGAAGGGGGCGAGCGCGACCCTGTGCGTACGCCCGCACCTGGTCGGCCTCGGCGAAGGCCCGAACACGCTGCGCGGCAGCGTCGCCGAAGTGCAGTGGCGCGGCTCCACGCACCGCCTGTTCGTCGACGTCGCGGGCCACCGCCTCAAGGCCGACCTGCGGGAACTGCGCGAGACGCCGGCGCTCGGCGACGAGGTGGCGCTGCACTTCGCGCCGGAGGACGCGGTGTTGCTGCCGGCGGGGGCGGGCGGGGATACGCCCCCGGCGCGCGCTCACTCCGACGCGCCCGCGTGCGCCGGGGGCGCGGAGACCGCCGCAGCCGCCGGGAGCACTGCGGCTGCGGTAGTGACCAAGGGGAGTGCGGCCCATGGGTAGCGCCCCCGGGCGCGCCCCCGCGCCGAGCGGCCCCGGAGCCGCCGTCACCGACCTCGCGGCGGCCCCCGCCGCGCCGGCAGCCGCCCCGGAGCCCCCGCGCCCCGCCGCCCCAGCCACCACCCGACGCACCCGCCCCACCCGATCCGTCCCCCGCTGGGTCTGGGCGCTGCCCCCCATCGCCGTGCTCGGGCTGTTCTTCCTCTATCCGCTCGCGCTCGTCGTGCAGCAGTCCGTGACACCCGACGAGGGCGGCACCTCGCTCGCGCCGTACTCCGAGGTCTTCGCCTCCGAGGCGTTCCGCGAGGCGCTGCTGACGACCGTATGGCTGGCGGTCGGCGCGACGGTCGGCTGCCTCGTGCTCGGGTTCGCGCTGGCGCTGGTCATCGCGTTCGTGCCGTTCCCCGGCGGGAAGGCCGTCGCCAAGTTCATCGATGTGTTCCTGTCCTTCCCGTCCTTCCTGATCACCCTCGCGCTGCTGTTCGTCTACGGCACGGTCGGGATGGCCAACGGCGTCTGGACGGACGCCACCGGGGCCGCGGAAGGGCCGTTCCACTTCCTCAGCACCCCGTGGGGCGTGCTGCTCGCCGAGATCACGTACTTCACCCCGTTCGTGATGCGGCCACTGCTCGCGGCCTTCTCACAGATCGACACCGCGCAGCTCGAAGTGGCGTCGTCGCTGGGGGCCAAACCCGCGCGGATCGTCCGGCGAGTGATCCTGCCGGAGGCGCTGCCCGCACTCGCGGCCGGCGGCAGCCTGGTGCTGGTCATGTGCCTCAACGAGTTCGGGATCGTGCTGTTCACCGGCGCCAAGGGCGTCACCACACTGCCGATGCTCGTCTACGGCAAGGCCATCCTCGAATCCGACTACCCGGCGGCCTGCGTCGTCGCGGTCGTCAACATCGCCATCTCGGTAGGGCTGTTCGGGCTCTACCGGCTCATCGTCGCCCGCACGACCTCGGGAGGCCGCCTTGCTGGTGCATAGCCGCAAGGGCCGCTGGGCGACCTGGGTCGTCTTCTTCGCCCTCTTCCTGCCGCTGTTCGCGCTGCCGCTGCTGGTGATCCTGGCCGCGTCCTTCGCGACGAACTGGAGCGGAGCGTTCCCCTCGGGGCCGACCGCCGGGCATTACAGTTCCGCTGTCCGGGGCGAGTCACTGCAAGCCCTGACCACCAGCCTGGTCACCGCCGTCACCGCGAGCGTCCTCGCGCTGGTCGTCGGCTCCTGGGCGGCGCTCGCGGCGGCAGCGCTGCGCAAGCGGGGCCGCCAGGTGCTCGACGCGCTGTTCATGCTGCCCGTCGCGGTGCCCTCGGTGGTCGTCGGGCTGGCCGTGCTGGTCGCGTTCAGCAAGCCGCCGATGCTGCTCAACGGCACCCGGTGGATCGTGATCGTCGCGCACACCGTGCTCATCACGGCGTTCGCCTACCAGTCGGTGTCGGCGGCGATCACCCGCCTCGACCCGATGTACGAGCAGGCGGCGGCCAGCCTCGGCGCCCGCCCCGCGTACGTCCTGTGGCGGGTCAGGCTGCCGCTGCTGCTCCCGTCGCTGAACGCGGCGGCCGGGCTCTGCTTCGCCCTGTCCATGGGCGAGCTGAGCGCCACGATGATGCTCTACCCGCCGGACTGGATGCCGCTGCCGGTGCAGATCTTCACGGCCACCGACCGGGGCTCGCTGTTCACCGGCTCCGCCGTCGCGGTCGTGCTGATGGGCACGACGCTGCTGGTCCTGCTCGGGGTGTCCCGCATCCGCACCAAGGCGTCCTACCGCTGAAGCCCGCCCGCCAGAACCTCCCGTCCTCTGCAAGGAGATACGACACGCCATGGCCAGCTACCTCAAGCCGATCGCCGCCGTCGCGGGCAGCCTCGTCCTCGCCGGTTCCCTCACCGCCTGCGGCGGCGAATCCGCCGCCAGTGACGAGAAGGTCGTCACCGTATACAGCGCCGACGGCCTCAAGGGCGAGAAGGGGGACGGCTGGTACGACCGGCTGTTCCAGGACTTCCAGAAGAAGACCGGCATCAAGGTGAAGTACGTCGAGGGCGGCTCCGGAGAGATGGTGCAGCGCGCCGTCCGCGAGAAGTCGAACACCCAGGCCGACGTCCTGGTCACGCTGCCGCCGTTCATCCAGCAGGCCGACGGCAAGGGCCTGTTGCAGTCGTACGAGCCCCAGGGCGCGGAGAAGGTCGCTGCGGCCGACAAGGACGCGGACGGCAAGTGGACCTCCGTGGTCAACAACTACTTCGGCTTCGTCTACAACAAGAAGGAGCTCAAGTCCGCGCCCACCACGTGGGACGAGCTGCTCGGCGGCAAGTACAAGGACAAGATCCAGTACTCCACGCCGGGCGTCGCGGGCGACGGCACCGCCGTCGTCATCAAGGCGATGCACGACTTCGGCGGCAAGGAGCCGGCGATGTCGTATCTGCAGAAGCTCCAGAACAACAACGTCGGCCCGTCCTCCTCGACCAGCAAGCTCGCGCCGAAGGTCGACAAGGGCGAGATCCTGGCCGCCAACGGCGATGTGCAGATGAACTTCGCGCAGTCCAAGTCCATGCCGAACCTGGGCCTCTGGTTCCCGGCGAAGGCGGGCGGCAGGCCGACCAGCTTCGCGCTGCCGTACGCCGCCGGCCTGGTCACCAAGGCCCCGCACAGCGCGAACGGCAGGAAGCTGCTCGACTTCATGCTCGGCGAGGCCGCGCAGCGCCAGGTCAGCGAGGTGGGCGGCGGCTTCTCGGCCCGTACGGATGTCAAGGCGACCGACGCCAACGCGACCGCGCTCGCCGCGCTGATGAAGGGCGTCGAGATCTTCGAGCCGGACTGGAAGGACATCGACGAGAACCTCGACATGTACGTCGACTCCTGGAAGACAGCGACCGGCAGCTGACAAGCCGCCGCCCGGCAGCCGGCGCCCCAACGGCCCAACCCCCTCCGCCCCGGCAGCCGTTACGTCGCCGCCCGGTCGGCGATCGTTCACCGCCGGGCCCTGGTAATCCGTGATCAGTAGCGGAAAGGTAACGGGTCTAGTCCCAACGCCCGTAATTTCAGGAGGCGTTGGGGCTGCCCGACCGACAGGTTTCCACCGACTCCCACGATGGAGAATGACGTGCCTTCAGGTGTAACCGCAGGTGTGACCACGGGCGTATCCAGACGCACGCTGCTCATCGGCGCCGCGACGGCGGTCCTCGCCGCAGGACCCCTCGTTTCCGTCGCCGCCGCGGCGGCGGCCAAGGTGCCCAAAGTGCTGGTCATAGGGCTCGACGGCGCGCTGCTGAACCGGATCAAGGACGCGGACGCCCCGCACCTCAAGGCGCTGATGGCCGGCGGCCTCACCGCGGCGAGCAGCCTCTACGCGAAGCCGATGGCCGAGACGTCCTCGGGGCCCGGCTGGTCCACGATCATCACGGGTGTGTGGCCCGACAAGCACGGCGTGCGGGACAATACGTTCGTCGGTGCTAATTACGCCCGCTACCCGGACTTCCTGACCCGCGTCGAGACGGCGAAGCCCGCGCTGTCGACGTACGCGGTCGCCTCCTGGGCGCCGATCCCCAACACCATCTTCTCCTCCAAGGTCGACACCCGCGTCGCGACCCCGGAGGCCGAGTACGACACCGGCACCACCGCGCGGGCCGTCGCGCGACTCAAGGACGCCGACCCGGACGCGGTCTTCGTCGCGCTCGACAACGTGGACCACGCGGGCCACAGCTCCGGCGCCGCCAGCCAGGCGTACCTGGACGCGATCCACGGCGTCGACGCGCAGACCGGAGCGATCGTCGCGGCGCTCAGGGCGCGGGCGAGCTACGGGCAGGAGGACTGGCTGATCATGGTCACCGCCGACCACGGCCACACCGACGCGGGCGGCCACGGCGGCTCCAGCTGGCAGGAGCGGCAGACCTTCGTCATCGCCGACGGGCCCGGCGTCAGCGCCGGTTCGACGCGCCACGACGTCAAGATCGTCGACATCGCGGCCAGCGCGCTCGCGCACCTCGGCGTCCCCGTCGACCCGGCCTGGGGCCTCGACGGCCGTCCGCTGAACGTCCCCTCGGCCGACGCCTTCGACACCCTGCGCGGCGCGCTCGGCACCCGCGTCGACGAGAGCGGCATCGGCTCGACGGTCCTCGGCTTCACCCGCACCCCGCCCGCCGGCTGGTCCGTCGACAACTCCCGGATGGGTACCGGCGGCGTCACCGAGTGGCGCGGCTGGTCCTTCACCACCGACGAGTTCTGGACGAAGACCGAGCGCGATCAGCAGCGCGAGTCCAACGTCCGCTCCCGCAACGTTTTCGCGGTGGCCGACGGCGACGAGTGGCATGACCGCAGCGTCACCGGAACCTTCGACTCCACGCTCATCAGCCCGGCCTACCCGGTGACCGGCGGCCGTCCGGCGACCCTCGCCTTCAGCACCCACTACCGCCAGGAGGCCCCGCAGAAGGGCGAGGTCCTGGTCTCGTACGACGGCGGCGCGCCCGTCTCGGTCAAGACCTACACGGCCGACGCCATCGCCAGGAGCGAAAGCCTCACCCTCCAGGTCCCGGCCGGGGCCGCCCAGGCGCGGGTCCGCTTCCGCTACACGGGCGGGAACAATTGGTACTGGGTGATCGACGGGGTGAAGATCACCGCCGGATAGCTAGGCTGGGGGCGTCGTCACCGCACGAAGGCGTGCGGCCGGCGTCCCCACGACCCGTGGCAAGTGGTATTCGGTGTGTACGGCAGGAGTCCCGCAAATGGCAGAGCGCAAGCCGATCGAATCGTGGCTCACCGACATGGACGGAGTCCTGATCCACGAGGGAATTCCGATCCCTGGCGCGGACGCCTTCATCAAGGGGCTGCGGGAATCGGGCAAGCCGTTTCTCGTTCTGACCAACAACTCGATGTACACGCCGCGCGACCTGCACGCCCGGCTGTCCCGGATGGGCCTGGAAGTGCCCGTCGCCAACATCTGGACCTCGGCGCTCGCCACCGCGAAGTTCCTGGACGACCAGCGGCCCGGCGGCACGGCGTATGTCATCGGCGAGGCCGGTCTGACCACCGCCCTGCACGACATCGGGTACATCCTCACCGACGCCGAGCCTGACTACGTCGTCCTCGGTGAGACGCGCACTTATAGCTTCGAGGCGCTCACCAAGGCCATCCGGCTGATCAACAACGGCGCGCGCTTCATCGCCACGAACCCCGACGAGACCGGCCCCTCGGCGGAGGGCGCGCTGCCCGCGACCGGTTCGGTCGCCGCGCTGATCACCAAGGCGACCGGCTCCGAGCCGTACTTCGTCGGCAAGCCGAACCCGCTGATGATGCGCGCGGGCCTGAACGCGATCGGCGCCCATTCCGAGACCTCCGCGATGATCGGCGACCGGATGGACACCGATGTGCTCGCCGGTCTGGAGGCCGGGATGGAGACCTTCCTGGTCCTCACCGGCCTGACCCGGCCCGAGGACGTCGACAAGCACCCCTTCCGGCCGTCCCGCGTCGTCGACTCGATCGCGGACCTCGTCGACCGGATCTGAACCGACCGGATCTGAGCCGACCGGATCTGAGCCGACCGGATCTGAGCCGACCGGATCTGAGCCGACCGGATCCGAGCCGGCAGGATCCGAACCGACCGGATCCGAACCGGCAGGATCTGCGCCCGAACGGAGCAGTCCCGGCCCGCAGCGGATGCGGGCCGGGACCTTTGGCATGAGCCTTCTGAGGTACCAGGAGGTTCACCATGGGTCCCGTACGCACCACACTCTTGGCCGCCGCGCTCGCGGTGGCCGCCTGCGCCGGTGTCGTGAATCCCGCGCACGCGGCGGAGGATCCCGTCACCGCCGCCACCGTGTACGTCAGCCCGGCCACCGTCGCGGCCGGCGGTGAGGTGGAGCTGCGGATCGAGAGCTGCGAGGGCACCGCCGGCCGGACCGGCGTCGTACGCTCCAAAGCCTTCGTGGCCGACGCCAGACTCGCCCCCGACGCCGACGGGCTGTTCGCCGAGGCGACCGTGCGCTCCGCCCTCAAACCCGGCAGCTACCCGGTCACCGCGGACTGCGACGGCGTCGAAGGGGTCGCCGGGGGCACCCTCGTGGTCGTCCGGCGGGCCGCGGCCCACCGTACGAAAACCGGGGCAGGCCGTACGGAAACCGGCGCGGCCCCCGCCGAAGCCGCGGCGGACGAGGCCGGCGCGGTGGCGGCCGGGGCGAGCCCCACCGCTCCGGTACGGGCGGGCGGCGGCGGCACCGCGTCCCAACGTCCGGGCGGCGCCGCCGTGTCCGAACGGACCGCCGGTGACGCCTCCCCGGGCACGGCCCGGACCGCTGGCCTGGTGATGGCGGGCGGCGCGGCGCTCGCGCTGCTCGGACTGGCCCTGCACCGCCGTCGCCGCTCCGGCGCGGCAGAGCGCTGACGGCGGACGAGGATGTCTGACAGCGGTTCCGCGTACCCCGCACGGTTCGCCACCGGGGTGACCTGGGCATTGCTGCTGCTCGGCTTCTGGCTCTGGGGCGTCGACCTGACCGACGGCAGCCGGCACGCGGCACCCGCCACCGGCGACGTGGCCGCGGCCGGCCGGCCCGTGCGGCACGCGCTGCCCGCCCCGCACGCCCCGCTCCGCGCCGTCGCGATCCCGCGGCGCGTCGACATCGACGCGATCGGCGTCCGCGCCCGCGTCCAGGCCCGCGGTCTGGACCGGGGCGGCGCGGTGGACCCGCCGCCCTTCGGCGTCCCCGGCGTCGCGGCCTGGTACCGGCAGGGCCCGCGGCCGGGCGCACCGGGCGCGGCGCTGCTCGTCGGCCATCTGGACACCCGTACGAAGCGGGCCGTCTTCCACCGGCTCGGCAGCGTCCAGCCGGGCGAGCTGGTGCGGATCTCCCGTTCGGACCACTCCACCGCGCAGTTCACCGTCGAGAGCGTCGAGGTCTTCACCGAGGACCGCTTCGACGCCCGGCGGGTGTACGGGGCCCGGCAGCCGGGGCGGGCCGAGCTGCGGCTCATCACCTGCGGCGGGAGCTACGACCGGGCGCGGCACGCGTACTCGGCGAACGTGGTCGTCTCGGCGTATCTGACCGGGGCGACGCCGGGTCGACGCCGGGCCGAGGAGGGGTCTTATCGTCTTCGGGCCGAAGCGGGATCTTGAGGGCTCGACGGGCTTCGTATACCGAGCCCGTCCGACGGCCCGCTCCCCCGAGGACCGCCGGACGGGCCGGTCCTCGACCGCGGGCGCCAGGACTTGCGGGAGGGGTCCTGGAAACCCGAGGGAGGTAGGAGGGACCGGAGCCGAATCACCGTGCATAGGGCCGGGGGCTGGGGCCTCGCCGCCACTGTAGAACTTCTGCGTTTCCCAGACCAGGGGTAGTTGACGCATTGTCTTGGAATCGGCGCTGAGGGTGACTCCCGCGGCGCCGCTGTAACAGCTTGCCGACAACGAGCCGGCCCGCTGGATCGGTATGTCAGGATTGAGCCCGACCGGTCTTGTCCCACGGGAGTCTGCCTTGTCCCACGGGAGTCCCACGGGAGTCCCACGGGAGTCCGCGGGAGGCACCCGGAAGTACAGCCAAGGGGGAGTGGATGTACGGCAGTCACACCGGCCGTAAACGCAAGGTCGTCTGCGCGGTATCGGCAGTGGCGGCGCTGCTCGCGCTGTCCGGCTGCTTCGCGTCGTCCGACGACGACCCGGACGCCAAGGCGCCCGCACAGCAGCCCAAGTCCAAGGCGCCGTACTGGGTCAACCCGGACGGCAACGCGGCCAAGCAGGCCGCCGAGTACCGCAAGGACAAGAAACCCGACGAGGCGGAACTGATCGACAGAATCGCGGCCCAGCCGGTCGCGGAGTGGATCGGCGTGGAGGACCCGCAGAAGCAGGCCCGCGGCTTCACCGAGGCCGCCGAGAAGGCGGACCGGGACGCCCTGCTGGTGCTCTACAACATCCCGCACCGCGACTGCGGCCAGTACTCCGGCGGCGGGGCCGCGGACGGTGACGCGTACCGCGGCTGGCTCGCCGAGACGGTCAACGGCATCGGCGACCGGAAGGCGACGGTGATCCTGGAGCCGGACGCGCTGACCCACATCGTGGACGAGTGCACGCCCGAGGAGTTCCACGAGGAGCGCTACGCCCTGCTCAAGGAGGGGGTGGACAAGCTCAAGGCGCTGCCGAACACGACGGTCTACCTGGACGCCGGCAACCCGAGCTGGGTCACCGATCCGGGCCGGATGGCCGAGCCGCTCAAGCGGGCGGGCATCGAGGCGGCCGACGGCTTCGTGCTCAACACCTCGAACTACCAGACCACCGCGTCGAACACGGCGTACGGCAAGCGGTTGTCCAAGATGGTCGGCGGCAAGCACTTCGTCATCGACACCAGCCGCAACGGGAAGGGCCCGCTGGCCGGCGCGAACCACGAGAAGACCTGGTGCAACCCGCCGGGCCGCGGCCTCGGCGAGCCGCCGACGACGAAGACCGCCGACCCGCTGGTCGACGCCTACCTCTGGATCAAGCGGCCGGGCGAGTCCGACGGCACCTGCAAGGGCGGCCCCGACGCCGGCAAGTGGTGGCCGAAGTACGCCCTGGAGCTGGCCCGCAACAGCAAGTAGCGCGGCGGGCCGCGAACGGCGCAGCGCCCCCGGTCCGTCCGTTCGGGACCGGGGGCGCTGCGCTGCCCGTAGGCGATTCGTACGGGGCGGTGCCCGTTACGGGGCGGTGCCCGTTACGGGGCGGTGCGGCCTCGCTACGGCACCTCGACCCAGACGCCCTTGGACGGCGTCCCCTGGTCGTCGGTGACGAAGAGCATGTACCAGCCGGCCGGGACCAGCGTGCGGTCCTTGGGCATCGCGACCGTGATGCCGTCCTTCGTCTTCTTGAAGTCCAGCGCCACCGACCGCTGGTCGACGTCGGTGACATGGGTGACGGCGCTCGGCCGCATCAGCCGCGCGGTCTTGATGCTGGAGGCGTGCTTCGTCGTGAACGTCGCCGAGCCGCCGCGCTTGATCCGGTCGGGCCCGGATTCGAGCTTCGGCCGCGAGTCGCGGTAGAGGTAGGGCGGGGTGTAGATCTCGATGCGCTTCTCGAAGACGCCGGGCTTGGTGTTGTCCTTGTCGGCGTAGAGCGAGTCGGAGCCGAAGATCATGACCCGGCCGTCCGGCAGCAGCAGGGTGCCGGAGTGGTAGTTGCGGCCCACCTCGGGGTCGGCGACCTTGCGGAACTTGTTCGTCTTCGCGTTGTAGAGCTGGGCCTTGAGGATGTTGCTGCCGCCGCGGCCCCGGTAGTCGCCGGAGCCGCCGGAGACGAAGACCGAGTCGTCGGGCAGGATCGAGCCGCCCGGATAGCGGGTGCCCTCGGACAGCGGCGCGCCGTCCTTGAACCGCGGGTCCTTCTCGGTGAGGTCGACCAGCCGGGTCTTCTCGCTCGACTTCTCCGACTCGCCGACCCCGCCGCCGCCGATGACCATGAACTTCTGGTCCTGCGCGGGCGGCAGCATGACCGACATCGAGGTCTCCAGGACCTTCGGGTCGCTCATGCCGGGAATCGGGTCGAAGCCATTGGTCTTGAGGTCCCAGAGGCCGGGCTTGCGGCCCTTGTCGGCAGGGCCGTATCCGGCGTTGGAGCCGGAGTAGAAGATCTTGCCGCCGCGGGTGAGGAAGAGCGCCGGGTACGTCGGGAAGAAGCGCCGGTCGGGCAGGTACGTCCAGGTCTTGGTCTTCGGGTCGTAGACCTCGTTCTTGCCGGGGACGACCTGGCCGATCTCGTCGAGGCCGGAGACCGAGAGGATCTTGCCGTCCTCCAGCGTGGTCAGCGTCGGGTACCAGCGGGCCTCGTTCATCGGGTCGACCTTGATGTACCGCTCGGCCACCGGGTCGAACTCGAAGGAGTCCTTGATGCCCTGGAAGTCCTTCTTGTCGAAGGACAGCTTCTGCGCCATGCCGTAGAAGTTGCGGGCGTCCGCGCCCTTCAGGCCCTGGACGCGGTAGTTGTCCTCGGTGCCGGTGGAGTATTGCTTGCCCGCCTTGCGGGCCTCCACGTAGACCCGGCCCAGGCCGGGGTCGTTGCGCAGGAACCGGCCGGTCTTCTTGTCGAAGACCTTCTTGGCGCGCGGCGCGACCACCGGGTCCTTGGACCGGAACGTCTTGCCGTTCTTCTTGCCGGTGAACAGGGTGCCGGCCGGGAAGGTCTTCGGCGCGTCGGGGTCCTCGTTGTGGATGATCATCAGGCCGCCGGCCTTGTCGATGTCGCCCTGGAGCTTCTCGTAGCGCTGGGTGCCGCCGGCCACCAGCAGCTTGCCGTCCGGCAGTTGGCTGTGCCCGGCGCAGAACAGGTCCTTGGGCGTGTCGATGTTCTTGTACGTGTCCTTCTGCGGGTCCCACAGGACCGTGCGGAAGGTCTTCGAGTCGAACATCTTGGCGTTGTTGCCCGAGCCCGCGACGAGCAGCACCTTGCCGGTGTGCAGCAGGGCGGCGTGGATCGTGTTGATCTGGTAGTCGCCGGGGATGCCGAGCTGGTCCCAGTGGCCGTTCTTCGCCTTGTACTCCGGGCGGTTGATCTTGTAGGCGTGGTATTTCTCGGTGCCGAAGCGGTAGAGCGCCGGTCCGTTCATCCCCGCCAGCACCAGCACCGCCGCCGCACCGATCGCGAGGCGGCGGGTGCGGCGGCTGGGTCGGTACTTCATGTGTTACGTCCCCCAAGAGCGGTCTGCATGGTGTGGTCGGAGCCGGCCCAGGCCGGCGTGGCCGGCTCCGGTGGCGCCGGGGCGGGCGGCTCCGCGCCGTCGCCGCCCGTCGAGCGCCGCTTCTTCTCCCGGCGGGTGGTCCACCACCAGGCGAGGATCGGCGAGGCGGTGATGACCAGGGCGAGCGTCGCCCAGACGATCATCGCGGGATGGCTGTGGCCGAAGTAGAACGAGGCGGCCAGCGATCCGCCGAAGACCAGCAGGAAGAACAGATGGACGCGGAACGTCCCGAAGAGGGTGTCCGGACTGGACGAGTCGCCCTTCGGCGTCACCACGAACGTGCTCTTGCGCCGCAGCACGGCGTCGAACAGCGAGCGGGCGTAGATCGGCGCGGACAGCGCGGACATCAGCATGCCGGCCAGCCCGCCGGAGCCCTCGGGCTCGTGCGGCGAGACGTTGTGCCGCCGGTTCCAGATGTACAGGCCGATCTGGAGCGCGGTGGCGTTGCCGTAGAGCATCATCCACATGGCCGGGTCGATCTGCACGCCGGAGGCGCCGAACCCGAGGAACAGTGTGCAGCTCAGGGCCGCGAGGATCCAGTTGAGCGCGCTGATCGGATAGAAGATCACCATCAGCGTGTAGTTGAACAGCTTGCCGATGGGCAGCGTGAAGATGCCCCGCCAGAACTGCTTGATGATCGTCTCGTAGGTGCCGCGGGACCAGCGCAGCTGCTGAGTGAAGAAGTCGGTCCAGGCGGTGGGCCCCTCGCCGACCGCCAGGACGTCCGGGGTGTATACGGACTGCCATTTGCGGCCGGTGGCGGGGTTGCTGTGCCGGTGCAGCTCGAAGCCGGTCGCCATGTCCTCGGTGATCGAGTCGTACAGGCCGCCGATGCCCTTGAGCGCCGTGATCCGTACGGCGTTGCTGGTGCCGACGAACATCGGGCCGCCGTAGCGGTTGCCGGCCCGTTGGATCAGCGCGTGGAAGAGGAACTGCTGGCTCTCGGCGGCCTTGGTGACGGCCGAGTCGTAGTTGCCGTAGACCTGCGGGCCGATGACGAAGGCGATGTCCGGGTCCCGGAAGAAGCCGAGCATCCGCTCCAGGTAGTTGGGCAGCGGGACGTGGTCGGTGTCGACGGAGGCGAAGTACTCGTAGTCGTCGCCGTGCGCGTCCAGCCAGGCGTTGTAGTTGCCGTGCTTGGTCTTGGCGCGGTGCGGGCCCTTGGGCTGGTTCCACTTCGCGACGCCCTTGCGGCTGAAGTGGTGCACCCCGAGCCGCGCGCACACCCGCTTGACCTCGGTGTCGTCGCCCTCGTCCAGCAGCCATACGTGCAGCAGGCCGCGGTGCCGGAGCTTGACGGCCGCCTCAAGGGTCTTGGTCACCATCTCGATCGGCTCTTTGCCGGGCACGAAGGAGGTGAGGAAGGCGACCTTGGTGCCGTTCTCGGGGACCACCGGGATCGGGTCCCGGGCGACGAGCGTCGCATGCGCGTTCGACAGCACGTTCATGGTGCGGAACAGCTCGATGAGCCCGATGGAGATCAGCATCACCGCGTCGAGGATCAGCAGCGCGTCCGAGGCGTTGTCGCGCCGGGTCCAGTGCGCGGGCTGCATCAGCCAGGCGAGCAGGCCGAGCGAGACCAGCGGGGCCGCGCCGAGCAGCAGGGCGGCCCGGACGCGGTGCGGCTCGTCGGCGAGCAGGCTGCGGTAGGCCACCTTGTACGGCTTGTCCGGATCGGGCTGCGTGAGCGGACCGGCGAGTCTGCTGTAGTGCTCGTAGTCGTAACGCGGCAGTGGTGTGCGCTGCCCCTTTCGCGGCCCGGTCCGGTGCTGGCCGGGTATGCGCAGGCGTGTCGTCGCGGAAGAGTCGTGTGCGGTCTGTCGTGCGCCGGTCGGCGTCGACGTCATGAGTCCATCCCCCCGCACGCAAGCTGGCTGCGTGTTCGTTGATCAGACGCCCGACCTACCGGTCCCCCACGACCGAACCAGGCGCGACAATGTCTTCCCGCCGTCCTGAAGACACAGGACGGCTGACTTCCGGTTGCATGATTCCACCCCTGAAATCCCGCGACCGGAGAACCCCCCAACTCCGCCCCTCACCCATCGCATTGGTACAGAGTGAGCCTTTGGCTTCAGCTCAGGGTCTCGGATGCTACCTCGTGATCGCAAGGGAGAAACAAGGTGTTTACCGGGCATAGCCAGGCAATGAGACCGAGCTGATGCCGGATACGGACATCAATGGACGTTCGAACTCCGCAAGCGCTTGCGGATATTCCCGAAATGGTCACGTATCGCCTGCTCCGCCCGGACCGCGTCGCCCGAGCGGACCGCCGCCAGGATCTCCCGGTGCTGCGAGCAGGTGATCTTCGGGTCCTGGTGGACGTCGGCCAGGTCGGTTCTGACCCGGTGGAAGGCGTCCCAGAACGCTTCGAGGACCTCGCTCAGCAGCGGATTGTCCAGCCCGCGGTAGAGCGCCGCGTGGAAGGCCCGGTCCGTCTCGGCCCGTACCGCGCCGGCCGCCGCCTCCTGGGTCATCCGCTCGACCAGCGCGTCCAGCTCGGCCGGATCGGCTTCCGGCGCCCGGCCGACCAGCCGGGAGATCAGCCCGGTCTCGACCGCCTCGCGCAGCTCCAGCAACTGGAGCAGGCTGTCCTCGCCGCGGTAGTGCCCGGCGACGGTGCGGAAGGTCAGGCCCTCGATCATCGGGGCCATCGACATCGGCCCGACGTAGGTCCCGAAGCCGTGCCGGATCTCGACGATGCCCATCGCCTGGAGCGCTTTGAGGGCCTCGCGCACGGAGTTGCGGCTGACACCGAGCAGTTCCATGAGTTCGGTCTCGGTGGGCAGTGAGGCGCCGGACGGCAGTCGCTGGTCGATGATCAGCTTCTTGATCCGCTCCTGGATGTCCCTCGCCATCCCGCGACTCTGCACCCGAACCTCCGATTTGGCCAGCGGTTCCCGTCTACGCCCCGGAGCCGGGCCGGCGGCCGGAGCCGGAAACGACTCCGGGCTTCCCCGTCGAGGACGGGGAAGCCCGGAGTGTCGTGTGCGCCGCCAGGGACTCGAACCCCGGACCCGCTGATTAAGAGTCAGCTGCTCTAACCAACTGAGCTAGCGGCGCTTGACTCGGAAAATCTTACCCGACACTTACAGGTGCTCCGGACCGGCCATGCGGGGGCGGCTGGGAGCCGGGTGTGACGCCCGCCACCCCGGGGCGGCCGAGGCCCGGAATTCCGTGGAATCACCGCCCTTCTCCGAGCCGTTTCCCCCGCCCGCGCCATTTCCCCCGACGGGGTCTTCGCGGGTTCCCGTGTCGGGCCTTCGTGATTCTCTCCCGGCTGCTTCACGGCGTCCGGGTCCGGCTGCGCCGAATGGCCGTTGGGGCGAAAGTGCCGGGAGGCCGAAAATTCGTGCGGGTCGCGACCGAAAACGCGCCACCGAATCGCTTATGTTGGGTGTGATCGTCATTTGATCCGTCAACCTGCTGTATCTCCGGTCAGTTGAGTAGCCGGTGACTGCGTGGTTGCGCGACGCGTCCGCAATCGGCCCGGAGGGGGCTTCCATGACGGTGCCCGCATTTGTCGATGTAGAACCCGCGATCGATTGCGACTGCGCGGGCTGCATTCATGAACGGCGCGCGATGCTGCGGGCGACGGCAGTGCAGCACGGCGGCCACCCCGGAGCGCGCGGCCTGCGCCGGGCCGTCCTGCTCGTCGCGGCTGCGGGCGCCGTGCTCAGCGGCGGCGCGGGCGCCGCTGTCGTCGCCTGTCATCCTTTCGGCAGCAGTCCCGGCAGCGGCCCCGGCAGCGGTCCCGGCAGCGTCTCCGCCAGTGGGAAGAGCGTGCTGATGAAGACTGCGGTGACCTCGGCGAACGGGCCGAGCGCGGTCGCATCCGGCACCGGGAAGGCCGCTGCGCGCGAGGCCGCGCCGCCGTCGCCCGGCACCCCGCAGGGGGCGGCCGGCGGGCTGTTCGGCGGGGCCGGGAGCGGCCGGAGCGTCACGCCGGCCGCGGACCGGCCCCGGCCCGCGAGCCGGGCCGAGATCATCAGCCGCGCGCAGCAGTGGGTGGACCAGCGGGTGCCGTACAGGGCGAGGGGCTACTGGTCGGACGGCTATCGGCAGGACTGCTCGGGCTTTGTCTCGATGGCCTGGGGCCTCGGCAGCAATCAGTGGACGGGCAGCCTCGCGCAGTTCGGCATCCCGATATACAGAAAAGAAGACCTGCTGCCGGGCGACATGCTGCTGTTCCACAATCCCAGGAATCCCGCGTCGGGTTCGCACGTCACCCTCTTCGGCGGCTGGGCGGATTCGGAGCGGACGCAATACATCGCGTACGAGCAGACCTGGCCGCACACGGTGAAGCACAGCACGCCTTACGCTTACTGGAACAACTCCGGCAGGTATGTCGCGTACCGCTACAACCATCTCGTGGGGGCTGAGAAAGCAGACGGATTTCCCGGTGCGGACGCCTTCGGGTTCGGGGCGGACAACCGTCACGTCACCCGGCTCCGCGAGATGCTCGTCCGGCGCGGAGGCGCGACGTTCTACACCTCGGGGCCGGGTCCGCGCTGGTCCGACGAGGACCGCAGGGCGACCGAGGCGTTCCAGGAGGCGCAGGGCTGGACGGGCCGGGACGCGGACGGCATTCCCGGGCCGACTACCTGGGACTACCTGGTGAACGGGAAGGGCAAGGACATCGGTGGCGGGAGCACTTCGGGCGGGGCCTCTTCCACGGCTTCCACGGCCTTTCCCGGCAGCCAGTACTTCCGGCCCGGACAGTCGAACGCGTATGTGACCCAGCTCGGCAGGCAGCTCGTGAAGAAGGGCTTCGGCACGCACTACACCTCCGGCCCCGGACCCACCTGGTCCGAGCCCGACCGACGCAATGTCGAGGCGTTCCAACGCGCTCAGGGTTGGCGAGATTCCTCCGCCGACGGCTACCCGGGCCCCGAGACGTGGCGGCGGCTCTTCCGATGACGGAGCAGAACATGGATTCGAAGGCGACAAGCGAACAGCAGGCCGCGGACGCGGCCGAGGAGCAGGGACGGGGGTACGGCGACAGCTTGAGCCAGGGCCGGGAGTCGGGCGACGCGTGGGCTCGCGCGGCAACGGGACACGCTCCGGACGCGGTCGGGCGCCCGGCCGAGAGCCCGACCGAGAGCTGGGACGCCGGGGGCTGGGCCGCCGAGGGGTGGGACGCCGAGGAGCGCGCCGCCGAGGACCGGGCGGCCGAGGAGTGGGCCGCCGAAGGCCGGGCCGGTGCGGCCTTCGACGTACCGGCGGGTGGGACCGGTGAGGCTGATGTGCCCGACGGGGCTACGGCGGGGGAGCGGGGCGCGGGTCTCCTGGCCGAGCCGGTGTCCGCGGGGCCGGGCGCGGGGGCGGCGGGCGCGGAGGCGGCGGCTGAGACCATCGGGTCCGCGTCCGAGGCCCCCTCCGCATCCGCCCCCGCATCCGAGGCCCCGTCCGTTTCCGAAGCCGCGCCGATGGCCGAAGGCGCACTCGTGCCCGCGGTCAAGGCCGTGACCCCGGCCGCAGCCTCCGGCCTGCGGGTCCGCGCCGTCTGGCACGGCGACGGCATCCCCATGGACATGCTCTTCCGCGAGGACGACACGACCGAGCAGCCGCGCGTCCTCGACCCGGACGCCACCGGTTCCGGCAGTGCCCCGGGCGCGACCACCGCCGCCATGGAGGGCATCGCCGCGGCCACCGCGCTCGCGGACACGGCGGCCCGTGCGGACGGCTCGGACCCGATGACCCGGACGAACGCCCCCAGCCGCACCCGGCACCGCGCGCTGGACGCACTCACCGCGCGCCAGACGCTCGCCGTCGACTCCGAGCTGACCGAGCGGCCCGGCCGCGTGCTGTCCGGCTGGCTGGCGCTGTTCGTCGGGCTGCTCGCGTCCGGCGGCTGCGCCGCACTGGTGTGGTGGACCGGCGTCGCCCCCGTACGCACGATGCGCGCCCTCCACCTCCCGGTCCGCGAGCGGCTGGGCTTCGACTCCCGCTACGCCGAGGCGGGCCTGTGGGCGGCGCTCGCCGTAGGCGCGGTGCTCGTGGTGCTCGCGTTCGGCGGCCTCTCCCGGGGCCGGGTGGGCAACGCCTGGGTGCTGACGCTGTGCGGCCGCTACCAGGGGAGCGTCCGGCGCACCGGGCTCGTCTGGATGAGCCCGGCACAGCTCCGCCGCCGGCTGGACGTACGGCTGCGGCACTGGCACAGCGATCCGATGCCGGCCGTCGACGCCAACGGCGTGGCGCTGGTCGTGGTGGTCGTGGTCGTCTGGCGGGTCCGGGACACCGCGCGCGCGATGCTCGGCGTCGAGGACCACGAGGAGTATCTGAGCGAGCAGGTCGAGGCCGCGCTGGCGCGGGTGCTCTCGCAGCTGCCGACCGACGCCTTCCACGCCGACGCGCCGACGCTGCGCGACGCGGAGGCCGTCGGCGACTCGATGACCAGGGTTCTGGCGGCCGAGTGCGAGCCGGTCGGCATCCAGGTCTTCTCCGCGCAGCCGACCCGGATCGAGTACGCGCCGGAGGTCGCGGCGGCGATGCGCCGCAGTCAGATCTCGGCGATCGACGCCAAGCAGCGGGACGGCGTGCTCAGCTCGGTGGTGGACGCGGTGCACGACACGGTCGCCCGGCTGACCGAGCGCGGGCTCGTCGAGCTGGACGACTACGAGCGCAAGGCCCTGGTCAAGGATCTGACCGTGGCCTTCTACACCTCGCGCGAGAGCGCGGTCGACAAGAGCTGACTCCCGGCCGCCCGGGGGCGGATGGTCCGGGCGGCAGCGGGTATGGCGGTGGCCATGGAGATCGACGGACTGACGGCGGACGGACCGGTGCGCGGCGGGCCGGTGCTCGGTGCGCCCGTGCTCGACCGACTGGTCGCGGACGCCTGGCGGCTGACCGAGCGGGGCGGCCCGTCGCGAACCGTACTGGGGCTGGCCGGGCCGCCCGGCGCGGGCAAGTCCACGCTGGCGACGGCCCTGGTCGCCGGCGTCGAACGGCGGTACGGGCCGGGCACCGCCGCGTACGTACCGCTCGACGGCTTCCACCTCTCCAACGCACAGCTGGAGCGGCTGGGGCTGACGTCCCGCAAGGGCTCCGCGCCGAGTTTCGACGTCTGGGGGTACGCGGCGCTGCTTCGCCGGATCGTGCAGCCGCGCGAGGGCGCTGGGGGCGGGGCGAGCGGTGAGTCGGATGGGTCCGGCGGGTCCGATGGGTCCGGCCGGTCCGGCGGGTCCGACGGGTCCGACGGGTCCGACGGGTCCGACGGGGACATCTACGTCCCGGACTACGACCGGACCCTGCACGAGCCGGTCGCCGCCCGGCACCGGGTGCCGCCGAGCGCCCGGCTGCTGGTCACCGAGGGCAACTACCTCGCCCTCGACGAGCCGGGCTGGGCCGATGCCCGCAGGCTGATGGCCGAGGTCTGGTACGTCGAGGCGTCCGACGAGGTACTGCAACAGCGCTTGATGCAGCGGCAGTTGGCGGGCGGTCGGAGCGCGGACGAGGCGCGGTCGTGGGTGGACGGTAATGATCTGCCCAATGGCGAGCTGGTGAAGGGATCGCGGGCCGGCTGCGCCCGAATTCTCGGTTCCATTGGTCTGGACATGACCAAGGGTCAGGTCTAGGCTCCGACTTGGTCTAGACCGCAGCGCCCTCCGTCCCCCAGAACATCCCCCACGTTCTTCAGGAGCGAAGCATGCGTAAGAAGATCAGCGCTGCCGTGCTCGGCCTCAGTCTCGCCGCCGTGTCGATGATGTCGACCGGCAGCGCCAGCAGTCACGGCTACACCGACCAGCCCCCCAGTCGTCAATCGCTGTGCGCCAAAGGGACCGTGACCAACTGCGGCCCCATCCAGTGGGAGCCGCAGAGCGTCGAGGGCCCGAAGGGCTTCCCGGCCGGCGGCCCGGCGGACGGCAAGATCTGTAGTGGCGGCAACAGCACCTTCGCGCAGCTCGACGACCCGCGCGGCGGCAGCTGGCCCGCCACCAAGCTCACCGGCGGCCAGGGCTACAGCTTCACCTGGCGGCTCACCGCCCGGCACTCGACGACCAACTTCAAGTACTACATCACCAAGTCCGGCTACAACCCCAGCAGGGCGCTCACCCGCGCCGACCTGGAGAGCCAGCCGTTCCTGACCGTCAACTACGGGGGCGCGCAGCCGCCCGCGACCGTGGTCCACCAGGGCACGGTGCCCACCCAGAAGGCCGGCAAGCACCTGATAGTCGGCGTCTGGACCATCAACGACACCGGCAACGCGTTCTACGCCTGCTCGGACGTGCAGTTCTAGCGCGCGCCGGCGCTTCCCGAGGTGCTTCCCCGCCGGTACCCGCCGGTCCGAGTCACCCGGTCGCCACGGACGCCCGGTCGCCACGGACACCCTGCCGTAGCGGCCGATAGGTCGGCTTCGCGTGCGCTCCTCGCACGCGGGGCCGACCTGCGCGGTGTGCGACCCCAATGAGCCATCGCTTCCTGGGAGTTCGAGCCGTGTCACCCCCGGTTCGGCGATCTCCGAGCGCGCGAGGGCGGTCCGCCAGCACACTGTCCCTGTGACCAGCCATGTGTACGACTATGTGATCGTGGGCGCGGGTTCGGCGGGCTGTGTGCTCGCCGCGCGGCTGTCCGAGGACCCGACCGTGCGCGTCGCGCTCGTGGAGGCGGGCGGCCGGGACCGCAAGCCGGAGGTGCGCATCCCGGCGGCCTTCCCGAAGCTCTTCAAGACGCCGTACGACTGGGACTTCACCACCACCGCGCAGCCCGGACTGGACGACCGCGAGCTGTACTGGCCGCGCGGCCGTACGCTCGGCGGCTCTTCCTCGCTCAACGCCATGATGTGGGTGCGCGGCCACCGCGACGACTACGACGGCTGGGCCGAGTCGGCCGGGCCCGAGTGGTCGTACGACGAGACGCTGCGCTACTTCCGCCGGGCGGAGCGCTGGACGGGCGAGCCGGCCTCGGGCGGCGTGCACGGCAGCCGCGGACCGCTGTGGATCGAGCCGCCGCGCGACCCGAACCCGGTCTCCGCGGCCTTCCTCGACGCCTGCGCCGAGACCGGCGTCGAGCGGCTGCCGGAGCTCAACGGCCCGGACCACAGCGGCTGCGCGCTCACTCCGCTCAACCAGCACCGGGGCCGCCGCTGGAGCGCCGCGGACGGCTACCTGCGGCCCGCCAGGCGGCGCGCGAACCTCAAGGTCATCACCGGCGCGCAGGTCCGCAAGGTCCTCTTCGACGCGAGCGGGACCCGGGCGACCGGCGTCGAGCTGGCCGACGGCCGGCTGAGCGCCCGCCGGGAGGTCGTGCTGAGCGCGGGCGCGATCGGCTCCCCGCAGCTGCTGATGCTCTCCGGCATCGGCGACCCGGACCAGCTGCGCGAGGTCGGCATCCAGCCGCGCGTCGAACTCCCGGCCGTCGGGCGGAACTTGCAGGACCACCTCGCCACCATGCTGCTGCGGCACTCCGTCGGGCCGATCAGCCTCACCGGCGCGGACACCCCCGCCAACCTGGCCCGCTATCTGCTCGCCCGGCGCGGGCCGCTCACCTCCAACGTCGGCGAGGCGGTCGCCTTCATCCGCAGCGAGGACGGCCTCGCCGCCCCCGACCTGGAACTCATCTGGGCCCCCGGCCCCTTCGTACGGCACGGCCTGACCCCGCCGACCGAACACGGCTTCACCCTCGGCGTCATCCTGCTCCAGCCCGAGAGCAGCGGTCGCATCACGCTGGCCGCCGCCGACGCCGCGCTGCCGCCGGTCATCGACGCGGGCTATCTCAGCGCCGCCGCCGACCTGCGCCGCCTCACCGCCGGGGTGCGCTTCGCCGAGAAGGTCTTCGACGCGGAGGCGCTGCGCCGGTACGTGGCCGGCCCGATGGCCCCCTGGCCGGGACCGGCGTCCGACGAGGTCGTCGCGCAGCACATCCGCGAACACTCCGAGACGCTCTACCACCCCGTCGGAACCTGCCGGATGGGCAGCGGGGACGACACGGTCGTCGACCCGGAGCTGCGGGTGCGGGGCGTACGGGGGCTGCGCGTGGTGGACGCCTCCGTCATGCCGCGCATCACCCGGGGGCACACGCACGCGCCGACCGTCATGATCGCCGAGCGGGCGGCGGAGCTGATCAGCGCGGAGCGGATCGGCGCGAAGATCGGCGCGGAGGCGAGGTAGCGGCCTCGCTGCTCGTGGCCCGCCCAGCCGCCCGGTCCGAGCGAATCTCCAGCGGACCTGGAGCGCGTACGGGCAGCGTGAGCCGGGCTCGTGCCGCCAGGCGCGGGCGGCAGGCCGTTACCGGAGGGAGTCGCCGTGTCTCAGGCGGTCCAGGCAGTCAGTCAGCAGGTCACCGGGGATCTCTACGCGGAGGTGCAGACCTTCTACGCACGCCAGATGCGGAAAGTGGACTCCCTGGACATCGAAGGGTTCGCGGACACCTTCACCGACGACGGATTCGTCGTGCACAGCACCGGCGAGCGGGCCCAGGGCCGGGAGGCCATGGTCGCGGGCATGCGAGCGAGCCTGCCGCGCTACCAGGACATCGCGGTCCGGCACTGGTTCGGGCATCTGCTGATCGAGCCCGACGGGGACGACAGGCTGCGCGTCTCGTACTACACGCTCGTCACTCAGACGAGCCGCGAGGGGAACGTGAGCTTCCAGCCGACCTTCACCGTGGACGACGTGCTGGTCCGCCGGGACGGCCGGCTGCTCACGCTCTCGCGTGTCATCCACCGCGACACCCCGGTGGCGCCGCCGGCCTCGTGAGCGAGCGCGGGGCGGGGCGGGGCGGGCTGGACGTTGCCCGCGCCCCCCGCGCCCCCGCCCCCCGCCCCGCCCCGCGCGGCTCGCCTCGTCAGTCGATGCTGCGCCAGATGTGCGTCTCGGCGACACCCTCGTCGTCGTCCCCGGCCAGCAGCAGAATCGGCGCCGTGCAGGGGGCGTCGTCGGTGCCGGGCCGTTCGTGTTCGTGTTCGTGTTCGACTACAGGGGTGCTCACCATGTCCTCCTCCGTGCCGGAGCGGCCTCGGCCGTCCGGCGGACCTCCGTGGAAATCGACCGTTTCCCGGGGAGAACCGGCCACGCCGACGCGTGGCCCGGACAGCGACTCGCACCGCCGCCCGGAGTGAGCCCGGTGCAGATCGCCCACCAGGCCTCCGGAGTCCGGTAGTTCACCGGACGGTCCGACTCGGTTTCCCGGGCCAATTCCAGCGAGGCGAGCCCGGCCTGTACGCCGACCGACGCCACCGCTGGACCCAGCGCAGGTAGGGATCAGTGTCGCCGAGCGCGTTGCGCCGCGCCACTGGGCCTTGCGGGGCGGCACCCGTACGGGTGCCACGTACATATATCCGCAGGGCGGCTGCGTGTGGCGTGCTCTACGGTGCGCGCTCCGCAGCCTGGTGCGGTCGGGGGTGTCCCCGCCGGACTCCCCGGCCGAGGCACGCTTGCCCATCCGACCCGGATCGGGGGCCGTTGGAGGCCGCGTGCCGGGCAGCTGCGCGGGCGTCCCGGATCGACGCGCCCCTCCCTCGTCCGGTCCGGGCTCGGTGCCGCTGGGGCTGTGCGGCTCCCTGGGGCGGTCTGCCCTCCTTGTCCGAGCCGGTGCCCCGGGCTGCACGATCCGGCACCGTTGGCCCGAGCCGGTAGCCCCTCCTCGGTAGCGGGCCCGATCCGGGCCTCCGGTGCCGGACCCGGGTGCCCGCAGACTCCGGGAGTGTCGATCGCGCCCCCGGAGAGCTGCGCCCCGACCGCCCCTCATCCCGACGCGCCCTCCCCACCTGACGCTCAGTCAATTATCGTGCACCCCATGGGACATCAGCTCACCACCGTCGCGGATCTCGTCACCGCCCAATGGGGCGACCACCGGCCCGGCCTGCTCTTCGAGGACCAGGCGCTCAGCCACCACCAGGCCGCCGCCGGGGCAGCGGCCCGCGCCGCGCTGCTGTGACCGGCGACCTCTTCTTCCGCGACACCGACGGCTTCTTCCACTTCGCAGGCCGCGCCGACGACCGGCTACGGGTGGACAGCGAGAACCTCGCCGCCGCCGTCATCGAGAACATCCTCGCCCGCTTCCCCGCCGCCGCCTCGGTCGCCGTCTACGCGATCCCCGACCCGGTCGCCGGCGACCAGGTGATGGCGGCGCTGGCGCTCGCAGCAGGCACGTCCTTCGGCCCGGACGTCTTCGCGGCCTTCCTCGCCGAGCAGCCGGACCTGGGCACCAAAATGGCCCCGCGCTTCCTGCGCATCGTCCCGAGAATGCCGGTGACCGCGACGAACAAGGTGCACCGCGTGAGCCTGCGCCGCGAGAACTTCACCTGTGCCGACCCGGTCTGGTGGACCCCACCGGACCCGGGCCGCCCCGGTCCCGCGTACCGCCCCCTGACCGCCCAGGACCGCACAGCTCTGCGCGAGCGCTTCCGCGCCCAGGGGCGCGAGGAGTTGCTGGAACGGTGAGCGGGGTGCGGCCGCTTCTGATTCACGACTGCGTGAGGTGGTCCAACCGGCCGTTCTTGATCGCGGCTATGAGTGTGCTGAGCGCGGTCGGGGTGGTGGCGAGGATGACGTCGGGGTCGTCGCTCTCCCGGAGGCGCAGGGCCTTGCCAGGATCGGCGGCGACGTAGAGGCAGGACGACCCTTCTTCGCTGTACGAGGACTTCTGCCAGGCGAGCGTGGGCAACGTGGTGACCTTTCAGAGTTCGCGGATGATCCGGTGCACGAGATCGCGGGACAGATCCGGTGGCAGGGTGACACTCTCCATGCGGTCCAGTACCAAGCGGTACTTCGCCAACCTGGAGGCATCGTCCGTGAGTTCGCTGCCCGTCGAGGTATCGATACCGACGGTGTCGAGCTGCGGCACCGACCCGCAGATGTAGTCGACTCCCTGGGCTGACGTCGGGAAGGACGTGCTTCCGAAGGGGATGACGGCGATGGTGATGTGCTCCCGCTCGCTGACAGCGATCAGGTGCTCCAGCTGACTGCGAGTCGTGGCCGGCCCTCCGAACTGCATGCGCAGGGCGGCTTCGTGGATGATCGCCGTGTACTGCGGCGGATTGTCCTGGTGGAGAACCGCTTGCCTCTTGATGCGGTGCGAGACCCGGTGCTCGATCTCATGTGCCGGCAGCGGTGGAACGGACTCCCCGAAGAGCGCGCGGGCATGCGCGGGTGTCTGCAGGAGCCCGGGGATATTGATCACCTGCGCCACGCGGAGCGCTGTGGCGTGATGTTCGAGCTCGGCGAGCTCCAGCAAGCCGGCTGGGAGCATCTCCCGGTACTCCTCCCACCAGCCCCGTTTCCGGTCGCCGGTCATCGCGGCCAGCGCGTCGACGAGCGCTTGGTCCGCGCACTCGTAGTGGCTGGCCAGAGTGCGTACACGGTCCGCGCTGACGCCGTAGCGGCCGGCTTCGATGTTGCTGACGCGCGACTGGGTGACGCCCAGACGTTTGGCCGCCTCGGTGGCGGACAGATCGGTGCGCTCCCGGAGCCTGCGCAGCTCGGTCCCAAGGCGGCGCCGCCGCACCGGCGGGGGAGGGGTGGACGGAGGCATCTTCGGCTTCTCCTTGCTCGCACACAGTGGCCCGGCGTCACTCCTTCGAGCGGAGTGTGTCGACAGCCATAGGTTTTCTAGAAAGCATTCTACAAATGCCGCTACGGTGTGAGCCAAGCCACTCGACCGGCCCGGCGCATAAGCCGGCAGCGCACCGCGTACGCGGCAATGCCACCGCTGGGCCCTCGCGCCGGCCGGGTGCTCCAACTCCACCATTCCGCAGGAGGATTCCATGGCAACCGTATCGCCGGGCTGGGGCTACGCCCTGCACCTTCCGCACGATCCCCGCGCCCCGCGCATCGCCCGGACGACCCTGCGGGCCGTACTCGGCAGTCACGGCATGGGAAGCCTGATCGACATCGCCGAGCTGCTGGCGGGGGAGCTGGTGACCAACGCCTACCAGCACACCGAGGGCCCGGCCGAACTGCGGCTGCGCGAGCTGGCCGGGCGGTTGCGGATCAGCGTCTGGGATACAGACCCGGTCATTCCGCCACTTTTCCATGGACGTGCGTGCAGCGGCGGACGCCCTGTTCCGCTGCCCGTGCATGTCGACGCCGACGCCAACGCGGAGAGCGGGCGCGGGCTGGAGCTGGTTCGGCTGTGCGCCGACGACTGGGGCGGCTATCGCCTGGGCGACGACATCTTCGGCGTCAACGGCAAGCTGCTGTGGTTCGAGCTCGCCCGGCCGCCCGCCGCCGCATCGCGCGCCGGGGGCTTCACGATCGCCGCGTGACCGGGCAGCTGCCGGAAACGGCTGCGCGGGGCCGCACCACACGTACCCCGGAAACGACTCCGGGCGTCCTCGGGAAACCGAGAACGCCCAGGTCACTGCATGATCAAACGTGCGCCGCCAGGGACTCGAACCCCGGACCCGCTGATTAAGAGTCAGCTGCTCTAACCAACTGAGCTAGCGGCGCGTGCCGACGAAAAAATACTACCTGCTGGAGGGGAGTGCTCCGGACCATGGGCGGCGGCCGGGGCATCCGGCCCGGCGCGACAGGGTGCCGCGCGCCCGCCCCGCCGGTCAGAGCGCGAGCGAGAGCATGACCGGGGCGGCCCCGCGGTTCAGCGCGAAGGCGGCCTCGTGCAGCCGGTGGGCCTGGTCGATCGGGAGCGAGAGGGCCAGGCAGCAGACCGTCGCGCCCGCCGTGATCGGGACGGCCGCGCAGACCGTGCCGACCGCGTACTCCTGGAGGTCCAGCACCGGCACCTGGGCTGTTGGTCAAATTGGCGGCGCGCTCCGAGCCGCTGGGGGCAGGAAGCGCGCCGCTGTCGTCCTTCGGTCCTGTACGGCGCCGCACAGGGCCGCGCCGCACAGGGCCGCGCCGCACAGGGCCGCGCCGCTACAGGACGGCGCTCAGGAACTCCCTCGTCCGCTCGTGCTCCGGCTCGGTGAAGATCTTCTCCGGCGAACCGGACTCGATGACCCGGCCCGCGTCGAACATCAGCACGTCGTCGGAGATGTCCCGCGCGAAATTCATCTCGTGGGTGACGCACAGCATCGTGATGTCCGTGGTGTGCGCGATGTCCCGCAGGACGTCCAGTACGCCGGCCACCAGCTCCGGGTCGAGCGCGGAGGTGACCTCGTCGAGCAGCAGCACCTGCGGCCGCATCGCCAGGGCGCGCGCGATGGCGACCCGCTGCTGCTGGCCGCCGGAGAGCTGCGTCGGGTACTTGTCGATGTGCTCGGTCAGCCCGACCAGCTCCATCAGATCGCGCGCCCGTTCCTCGGCCTCGTCCTTGCTCAGCCCGAGCACGTGCACCGGCGCTTCGGTGATGTTCCGCAGCACCTTCATGTTCGGGAAGAGGTTGAACTGCTGGAAGACCATGCCGATCTTCTTGCGGACCTCACGGGTGTGCTTCTCGCCCGCGGGGACGAGTTTGCCGCCTCTGTCCTCGTGCGTGAGCAGCTCGCCGCCGACCTTGATGGTGCCCTCGTCGGGCTTCAGCAGCGTCATCAGCAGCCGCAGGATCGTGGTCTTGCCCGATCCGGACGGCCCGATCAGGGTGACGTGCTTCCCGGACTGGACCTTGAAGTCGAGATGGTCGAGGACCGTGTTGCTGCCGAAGCGCTTGGTGACCCCGTCGAAGCGGATCAGCTCGCTGCCGTCCACTGTGGGGTTGACGATTTCCTGCGAAGTGCTGTTGTCAGCGGACAAGACGACGCTCCAGGGCTCGCGTGAGAAGAGAAGCCGGGTAGGCGATGAGGATGAAGGCGATGCCGACGATGGTGATGGGCTCGGTCATCACGAAGGTCTGGGCGCCGAATTGCCGGGCTTCGCCCAGCATCTCCAGTACGCCGATGGTGGCGATCATCGGGGAATCCTTGAGCATCGCGATGACGTAGTTGCCCAGCGCCGGGACGACCCGGCGGATCGCCTGCGGCAGGATCACCGCGCCCCAGGTGCGGCCGCGCGGCAGGCTGAGCGCGGTGGCCGCCTCCCACTGGCCGACCGGCACGCCCTCGATGCCGGCGCGGTAGACCTCCGCGGTGTACGTCGAGTAGTGCAGGCCGAGCGCGACGACGCCGGTGGTCAGCGCGGAGAAGGTGATGTCCCACTCGGGCAGTACGTAGTAGAAGAAGAACAGCTGAACCAGCAGGGGCGTGTTGCGGATGAACTCGGTGACGATGTTCACCGGCCAGCGCACGGCCTTCAGCGAGGACCGCTGGGCCATCGCCCAGACGAGCCCGAGTGTGAAGGCGATCAGTGAGCCGAGCACGACAGCCTGGAGCGTGACGAGCAGGCCGTCCCAGAACTTCGGCATGAAAGCGTCGACCGCGGACCAATCCCACGTCATCAGATACCCCCAGCGCTGTTGAGGTCACGCGAGATCTCGGTCTGCTGGCGGAGGTTGAGCTTGCGCAGCACTCCCACGCCTTTCTCGGGCGCCTGACCGATCGAGGCCTTCGCGTGCCGCTCCAGGACGCGCATACCGCGGGTCATGACGAAGGCGAGCACGAAGTACATCACCAGGATGATGGTGTAGACGGGCGCGCTCTGGCCGGTGGCGTTGCGGATCAGCGCGGCGCCGAAGGTGATGTCGCCCACGCCCATGATCGAGACCAGCGCGGTGCCCTTGAGCAGCTCGATCAGCAGGTTGTTGAAGGGCGGCAGCATCTCGGGCCAGGCTTGCGGAAGGATGACCTTCCGCATCTGCTGCGCGGGCGAGAAGCTGAGCGCGATGCCCGCCTCGCGCTGCGCCGGAGCCACCGCCTGGATGGCGCCGCGGACGACCTCCGAGCCGTACGCGCCGTAGGAGAGCCCCAGCGCGAGCACGGCGGCCCACAGGGGGACGAGCTGCCAGCCGAAGGCGACCGGCAGCACGAAGAACATCCAGAACATCAGCACCAGCGCGGACGTGCCGCGGAAGATCGCGACGTAGAAACCGGCGAGGAACCGGACGATGCGCAGCCGGTGCGTGCTGCACATGCCGATGCCGAAGGCGACGACGGCGCCGAGGGCGGCGCTGTAGACCGTGAGCTGCACGGTGACCCACAGGCCGTTGAGCAGGAGTTTCCACAAACCCCAGGAGATCTCACTCATGGATTGCACTTCTCCTCTGCGGTGATGTCCGTCATCTGGTCCTTCGTGAACCCGAAGGGCCGCATGAGGCGAAGCAGCTCACCGCTGTCCTTCATCTTGTGGAGCTCTTTGTTGAAGGCGTCACGGAGCTTGGTCTCGGCGGTGCGGAAGGCGAAACCGCCCACGTCGATGACCGGCTCGCCCTTCACCAGCGGGGTGACCTCGTCGGTCGCCTCGGCCCGCTTGGTCTCGGTCTCCTTGACGACGTTGCGGATGGTCACCGCGGTGCCCACGAAGACGTCGACGCGGCCCTGTTCGACGGCGAGCAGACCGGCGAGCTGGTCCGGCAGGGTCGTGATGTTCTTGACGCCGGCCTCCTCGGCGTAGGCGATCTCGGCGTAACCGACGCCGGTCGCCATCTTCGCGCCGCTCTTCGCGATGTCCTTGTAGGTGTGCAGCTTCTTCGGGTTCCCCCTGGCCACCAGGAAGGCGTCGAGCATCTGGTACTCGGGGTCCGCGAAGAGCACCTGCTTGCAGCGTTCCTCGTTGATGTACATCCCGGCCGCGACCACGTCGAACTGCTGCGAGTTCAGGCCCGAGATGAGTGAGCCGAACTCGGTCGGGAACGGCTGGACCTTCGGCACGCCCAGCCGCTCGAAGATGTGCCGGGCGATGGCCGGAGCCGAGCCGGTCATCTTGCCGTCCTTGCCGATGTAGCTGTACGGCTGCTCGCCCGCGAGCCCGAGCCGTACCGTGCCCTGCGCCCGCAGGCGCTCCAGTAGCTCTCCCCCGTCTCCGGTGTCCGCTGTGGACACCCGGCTACAGGCGCTCGTCGCGCCCATCGCCCCCACGGCGCCCAGCGCCGCCGCCCCTGCGAGCAGCGAACGGCGCCGGATTCCGCTTCCGGTACTTCTTGCGTTGTTCCCCTGTGGTGGAGCCATGGGCGCGCCACTACCCGACTCGGCCGAAATCATGCGGACCGTTTCCAGCCCTTGATCTAGGCGTTGCGGTGTTGACCGGTGTGCCCCTCTTGACCTCTCCTGGTTACAGGCTTACGCGCACGCGTAGACCTGAGAACCGCGGAGGAGTGCCTTGGTGACCGATCGTTTCATTGAAGTCTCGCTCGACAAGCGCGGCGTGACCTGCACCGCGAAGCTGCTCGACGAGCGCGCACCGATCACCTGCGACGCGGTGTGGAACGCCCTTCCGCTGAGCGGCGACGTCTACCACGCGAAGTACGCCCGCAACGAGATCTACACCCTGCTGTCGCCGTTCGCCCCGGCCGAACCGCCGATGGAGAATCCGACGGTCACCCCCATTCCGGGTGATCTGTGCTATTTCACCTTCTCCGACACCCAGTTGGGCACCAAGTCGTACGGCTATGAGGCGAAGGCCAAGTACCAGGGCCGCACCCAGGTCGTCGACCTCGCGCTGTTCTACGAACGCAACAACCTGCTCATCAACGGCGACGCGGGCTGGGTGCCCGGCATCGTCTGGGGCACGATCACCGACGGCCTGGACCGGATGGCCGACGCCTGCCAGGACCTGTGGCGCGCCGGGGCGCTCGGCGAGTCGCTCAGCTTCCGCCGGGCGTAGCCGCGGGCCGGGGCGCTGGCCGCGGCGCGGGCCGGGGCGCGGGAAGGTCCGCCGCCCCGCTCTCGTAGAGGGCGTGCGCGGCCCGCAGTACCAGCGCGTCCGCATGGCGTGCGGCCACCAGCTGCGCGCCGATCGGCAGCCCGTCGCGATCCAGCCCGCAAGGGACGCTCGCCGCGGGCTGCTGCGTGAGATTGAACGGATAGCTGAACGGCGTCCAGCCCGTCCACCGGGTGTACTTGGAGTCCTCGGGCACCTCAAGCCCCGCGCCGAAAGCGGTGATCGGCAGGGTCGGGGTCAGCAACAGGTCGTACGAGGCGTGGAAGGCGCCCATCGCCTGCCCCAGCGCCATCCGGACGTCCACCGCCGCGACGTAGTCCAGAGCGCTGTACCGCGCGCCCCGCTCGCAGATTTCCAACAGCCCCGGATCGAGCTGCGCCCGCTGCTCGGGGTCCAGGTGCTGGATGACCCGCGCCGCGCCGCTGAACCACAGCACATGGAACGCCTCTTCCGCCGCGGAGCCGCGCAGCAGCTCGCGCGCCGGCTCACTCTCCTCGACGTGCGCCCCCAACTCCGCCAATTGCTCAGCCGTCCGCCGCACCGCCGCCGCGACGTCCGGCGCGACCGGCACCCGGCCGCCCAGGTCGGGGCTGTACGCGATCCGCAGCCCGGCGACGCCGTCGCCCAGCCCCTCCCGGAAGCCGCCGTCCGGCACAGGGCCCAGCTGGGACCAGTCGCGGGCGTCCGGCGCGGTGATCACGTCCATCAGCAGCGCCGCGTCGGCCGCGTCGCGCGTCATCGGCCCCACATGGGCCAGCGTCCCGAAGGGGCTCGCGGGATAGAGCGGCACCCGCCCGTAGGTGGGCTTGAGCGCGAAGACGCCGCAGAACGAGGCGGGGATGCGGACCGAGCCGCCGCCGTCGGTGCCCAGGCTCAGCGGCCCCGCGCCGAGCGCGACCGCCGCCGCGCTGCCGCCGCTGGAGCCGCCCGCGGTGCGCGCCGGGTCGTACGGATTGCCGGTCACCCCGTGCCGCGGGCTGTCCGTGACGCCCTTCCAGCCGAACTCCGGGGTGGTCGTCTTGCCGAGGAAGACCGCGCCGTGCTCGCGCATCCTGGCCACCGAAGGAGCGTCCTCCTGCCAGCGCTGCGAGTCGGCCCGTACGGTCCGCGAGCCGCGCAGCGTCGGCCCGCCGCGCAGCGGCAGCAGGTCCTTGACCGTCACCGGGACGCCGTCGAGCAGCCCGGCCGGCTCGCCCCGGTGCCACCGGCGCTCGGCTTCGGCCGCCTGCTCCAGCGCGCTTTCGGCGTCCACCCGGACGAAGGCGTTGACGGCGGCCTGCGCGGTGTCGGCCCGGTCGAGGGCGGCGCGGGTCGCCTCGACGGGGGAGAAGGCGCCGGAGGCGTAGCCCTCGACGAGTCGGACGGCCGTCAGGTCGCTGAGCTCGGTCATGCAGCCCTCCACGGGGATCAAGGGGTCGGGAGGTCGGGAGGTCGGGAGGTCAGGGGTGGCCGGAACGGGCGGTCAGGCCAGGGGGACATAGCCCAGCTGTTTGTCGACGACATTGCGCAGCGGCTCGCCCGCGGCCCAGCGATCGAAATTGTCGAGGAACTGTTCGGCCAAGTCGTTTCGCCATCCCACTGTGTCGCCACTCATATGGGGTGAGACAAGCAGCCCGGGAATGTCCCACAGCTGATTGTCGGAGGCCAGCGGCTCGTTCTCGAAGACGTCCAGTGCCGCGCCGGCGATTTGCCGCACGACCAGGGCGTCGACGAGTTCGCGCTCGTTGACGAGAGCCCCGCGCCCGATGTTGATGAACCGGGCCGTGGTCTTCATGCGTTCAAATGTGCTTCTGTCGAACATGCCACGGGTCGCCTCGGTCAATGGCGCTGCGCAAATCACCCAGTCGGCTTCTTTCAGCAGACCGTTCACAGCCGTCGCACCGTGCACCCGGCCGAATTCCGGGTCGCCGTCACGTTCCGTGCGTCCGGCCAGCTCCACGGTGACACCCAGTGCCTTCAGGGTGCGGCCGATGGCCCGGCCGATCGGTCCGGAGCCGACGACCAGGGCGCGGGTTCCGGCCAGCCGCACCGTCTCCCGGTGCCGCCAGCGGCGCTGCCGCTGGAGCTCCCAGCTGCCGGGGAAATCCTTGGCCATGGCCAGTACGAGCCCGGCCACGTATTCGGCGATGGGCTGGTCGAACACCCCTCTGGCGTTGGTCAGCACGGTGTCCGAGGCGGTGAATTCCGGACAGAGCAGCCGGTCCACGCCCGCGCTCGCGGTGTGCACCCAGGCCGGCCGGGGCCCGTCGCCGGGCCAGGCGTCGCGTACCGCGTCGGAGGTGAAGTCCCACACCAACAGCACGTCGGCTTCGGGCAAAAGTTCGGCGAGGGATTTGGCGTCGCTGTGCAGCACGCGGGCCCGGCCGGAGAGCCGGTCGAGGCCGGGGAGAGGCTCGTCGTCGAGAACAAGGACGGTTGTATCGGACATAGGCAAGAAACCGTTTCGAAACGTAGATCCGCTTGAGTGGTCGAAAGGGCTCAGGAGCCAATGATGGGAAGGGATTGACCACGCTAGGGACCAGAAACTACCTTCGTCAACACAGGCATCTGTCCCGACGTCCCGGTTGGAGGATCCAGAGGCTCCGGTGTTCGCGTTGTCCACCGACAGTCCCGGGAAACTCAGCACCGGCTTTTCATCCTCCTCTGGCCATAGGCCAAGCCCTCCGTTCTACAGGGGCTCGCAATGGACGTCTCTTTTCTCGGTGGCCCACTGCCGCAGCGCGGCGTGGGGGTCGTAGCTCCCTTCGATTTCGCGCTGGACCGTGAACTCTGGCGCTGGGTACCCGACGATGTGTCCCTCCACCTGACCCGAACCCCTTTCGTGCCGGTCGAGGTGAGCCTCGACCTGGCCCGACTGATCAGCGAACACCAGACACTGCGCTCGGCGGTGCTGGCCCTGTGCGAGGTCGCGCCGGAGGTGGTGGCGTACGCCTGCACTTCCGGGAGCTTCGTCGACGGCCTGGCCGGAGAGCGCGCGATGTGCGCCGCGATGGCGCACTCGGGTGAAGTACCGGCGCTCACCACCTCGGGTGCGCTCCTCGAAGCGCTGCGCGAGATCGGCGCGCGCCGCATCGCCGTGGTCACCCCGTACACCAAGTCGGTGACGGACTCCCTGGAGGACTACCTCGGCGAAGCGGGCATCACGGTCACCGGGCGCGCCTACCTCGGACTGACCCGGCACATCTGGCGCGTCCCCTACCGCGACGTGGTGGACATGGCGCGGCAGGCGGTGGTCGGGGCGGCGGACGCGCTCTTCATCAGCTGTACGAACCTCCCCACCTACGACGTGATCCCGCAGCTCGAAGCGGAGCTGCGGATGCCGGTCCTGTCCGCCAACCAAGTGACGATGTGGGCCGCGCTGCGGTCCATCGGGGAGCAGGCGGTCGGCCCCTATCAGGCACTGCTCGACCCGGTAGCGCGGCACGGACCGGCGTCGATGTCGGGATCGGCGTCGTCGCCCGGCGGCTTCGTCCGGCCGCCGGAGCCCCCGCCCGAGGCGGCCTTCGCCGGGCCGCCGGGGCCGCCCGTGTCCGAGTCGGAGGCGGCCGACATGCTCGACCCGCCGCCGTACCTGGACGAACCGGGCGGCCCGTCCTTCGGGTGATCCCCTGGCCGGGCGCGCTCCGGGGGCGCTCCGGACGGGGTTCCGGGCGCGTTCCCGGACGCCGAGCAGCAAGCACCGAACACCCAGCAGTGAGGTGGCGGTCCGACGGCCGTCAGACGTGAGCAGGAGGTCGCAGTGGCGGACATGGCAGGCACAACCGGCGGAACAGCGGACAGCGCGGCCGGGGGCACACCCGGCGGCGCGGCCGCACCCGGTCCGGCTGATCCGGCGGACCCGGCGGTCGGGTTCCTCTACCCCGGCTACTCGGCGGAGGACGACTACCCCCGGCTCCAGGCCATGCTGGGCGGCGGGGTCCGCCTGCCGCTCGTCCACACCGACATCGGCGTGGACGCGCACCGCGTCGACGACCTGCTCGAAATGGGCTCGGCGGCCCGGCTCGCGGCCGGCGTCGAGGAGCTCAAGGCACGGGGCGCCACCGCCGTGGTCTGGGCCTGCACCAGCGCGAGTTTCGTCTTCGGCTGGGAGGGGGCGCGCAGCCAGGTCCGCGAGCTGTCGGCGACCGCCGGTCTGCCCGCCTCCAGCACGTCGTTCGCGTTCGCCCACGCGATCCAGGCGCTCGGTCTGGACCGGGTGGCCATCGCCGCGACCTATCCCGAGGACGTCGCGCAGCTGTTCACGGGCTTCCTCAAGTCCGCGGGCGCGGAAGTCGTGTCGATGCGCGGCAGCGGCATCATCACCGCCGCCGAGGTCGGCGCCTGGGGCCGCTCCGAGGTGCTCCAGCTGGCCCGCGGCGGCGACCACCCCGAGGCTCAGGCCGTGCTGCTGCCCGACACGGCCTTGCACACCGCCGCCTACCTCGCCGACCTGGAACGCGAGCTGGGCAAGCCGGTGCTGACCGCGAACCAGGTCACGGTCTGGGAGGGGCTGCGGCTGCTGGACCGTACGCTCGCGCGGCCCGACCTGGGGGCGCTCTTCGCGCACGGCGCGCCCCGGCTGCCCCTGGAGTAGCGGGGCGGAGTAGGGGGCGCGGTCGCGTACGGCGGGGCGCACGGGGCGCGGGATGCGCGGGGCGCATCCACAGGGCGCGTCAGGGTGCCGCGGAATAAACGGAGCGCGTCTCCGGTTGGTTTGCTGCGACAAGCAGAGCAATCAAGGAGGCGCGCCACCGTGGGCGACGAGCACGACACCATCCGAGGCAAGCGCACCGGAAGCGCGCCCGTACCGCTGTCCGTACTGGACCTGGCGACAGTCGGCACCGGGCTGACCGCGACCCAGGCCCTGCGGTCCACCACCGAGCTGGCGCGGCAGACCGAGCGCCGCGGCTTCCACCGTTTCTGGGTGGCCGAGCACCACTCCATGCCCGGCGTCGCCAGTTCCTCCCCGGCGGTCATCCTCGCCAACCTCGCCGCGCACACCTCGCGCATCCGGCTGGGCTCCGGCGGCGTGATGCTGCCCAACCACGCCCCCCTCGTCATCGCCGAGCAGTTCGGCACCCTGGAGGCGCTGGCCCCCGGCCGGATCGACCTCGGCCTCGGCCGGGCCCCCGGCACGGACGGGGCCACCGCCGCCGCCCTGCGCCGCAGTGGCCGCGCGCCCGAGGGCGCCGACGACTTCCCCGAGCAGCTCGCCGAACTCACCCGGTTCCTGGACGACGACTTCCCGGCCGGCCACCGCTACGCGCGCATCCACGCCGTGCCCGGACCGGTCCAGGCCACCGCCGACGGGGGAGTGCAGTCCCCCGACCGCCCCTCGATCTGGCTGCTCGGCTCCTCCGGCTTCAGCGCTCAGCTGGCCGGCGCGCTCGGTCTGCCGTTCTCCTTCGCGCACCACTTCTCCGCGGCCAACACGATCCCGGCCCTGGAGCTCTACCGCGAGTCCTTCCGGCCGTCCGCGGTCCTGGACCGGCCTTACGCCTCGATCGGCGTCTCGGCCTTCGCGGCGGACGACGAGAAGCAGGCCCGCCGCCAGGTGCTCACCGGCGCCTTGACGATGCTCCGGCTGCGCACCGGCCGCCCCGGACTGGTGCCGAGCCCCGACGAGGCCGCCGCCTACGACTTCAGCCCGATGGAGCAGGAGTTCGTCGACGGCTGGCTGGCCAATGTCGTACACGGCACGGCGGACGCGGTGCGCGAGGGCCTCGACGGCCTGGTCAAGCGGACCGGCGCCGACGAGCTGATGATCACGGCCAACGCGCACGGCGGCGAGGCCCGGCTGCGCTCGTACGAGCTGATCGCGGACGCTTACGGGATGCCGACGGGCTGACGGCGTAGGCCCTCCGGTCGGCGGCGAGCCGACCGGGGCGCTCACGCGCTGCCGACCGCACCCTTCGGGGCGGGCCGGGCCGTGTCCTTCGGGCTGGGCCGGGCCGTGTCCTTCGGGGCGGGCTGGAGCAGCCCGGAGATGCGGTCCGGCGGCACCGGCCGGGAGTAGAACCAGCCCTGGCCGGTGTCGCAGCCGATCCGCCGCAGCCGCTCCGCCTGCTCGGCGCTCTCCACGCACTCCGCGGTGACCGAGAGCTCGAGCTGGTGGGCGAGCCGCACCAGCGCCTCGACGATCATCCCGTCGGCCGGGTTCGGGTGCTCGGCGGCGTGGAAGCCGCGGACGAACGAGCCGTCGAGCTTGAGGGTGGAGACCGGCAGCCGGCTCAGATAGGCGAGGTTGGAGTAGCCGGTCCCGAAGTCGTCGATGGCGATGGTGACGCCCATGTCGCTGAGCGCCTGCAACGCCTGGAGCGGCCTCCCCGCCGAGCCCATCACCGCGGACTCGGTCAGCTCCAGCTGGAGCAGCTCGGGCGGCAGCCCGGTCTCGGCCAGGATCGCGGCGACGTCCGCGACCAGATCCGAGTCCCAGACCTGGCGTACGGCCACGTTGACGCTCACGAACACCGGGGCCTCCGGCCGCGCGAGCTGCCAGCGGCGGGCCTGCCGGCAGGCGGTCGCGAGCACCCAGCGGCCGAGTTCCACGATCGCGCCGTTCTCCTCGGCCAGTCCGATGAACCGATTCGGCGCGAGCGTGCCGAACTGCGGATGACGCCAGCGCACCAGCGCCTCCACGCCCCGTAGGCCGCCGTCGTCCATGCCGACCAGTGGCTGGTACTCCAGGGTGAACTCGCCGCGTTCCACGGCCGGCCGCAGCGTGCTGGTCAGGGCCTGACGGGTCATCCGGTGCGCGTTGCGCTCCGGGTCGAAGAGCGTCCAGCGCGCCTTGCCGTCCTCCTTGGCCCAGTACAGCGTGGTGTCGGCGGCCTGCATCAGACCGGTGACGGTGGCCTGGGCGGCGGCCCGCTCCACCACGCCGATGCTCGCCGAGACGGTGAGCCGGTGCCCGGCGAGGTCGAACGGCCGTTGCAGCGCCTCCAGTACGGACCCGGCCAGCTCGGCCAGCTGCTCGGTGCCGGTGGAGTCCTCGACCAGCAGCGCGAACTCGTCGCCGCCGAGCCGCGCCACCAGGTGGCCGCCGCCCCGGCCGTGTTCGGCGCAGCCCACCAGGCGCTGGGCGACGGCGCTGAGCAGTTGGTCGCCGACGCGGTGGCCGAGCGTGTCGTTGACCGCTTTGAAGCCGTCGAGGTCGAGGTAGCAGATCCCGATCCGGCCGCTGCCCGTGCGCCGGCGTCCGGCTGCTCTGCCGTCCGTCCGGCCCGCGTCCGTCCGCCCGCCGCTCGCCCGCCCGCCCGCCGCCCGCTCCCGCGCGACCCGGTTGTCGGCGGCGGATTCGAGGGCGGCGTTCAGCCGCTCGAAGAACAGGGTGCGGTTGGGCAGCCGGGTGACCGGGTCGTGCATCTGGAGATGGCGCAGCCGCGCCTGGAGGTCGTGCCGGTCGCTGACATCGGTGACGGACAGCAGCACCCGGTCCGAGTGCGGGACCGGCGCGACGGTGACCTCGGCCCAGATCGAGTGGCCGTCGGCGTGCTTGAGGCGGCGGGTGCAGCGGAGCCGGTCGAGTCGGCCGCCGAGCACCTCGCGGTACGCGGTCCAGGTACGCGGGTCGTCGCCGAGGCCGATGACGTCCGCCGCGGGCCTGCTGGTCAGGGCGTCCGGGTCGGCGCCGACGAGGGTGCCGAGGGCCTGGTTGGCGCCGACCACCGCGCCGTGCCGGTCGACCAGGGCCATCGCGAGCTGCGCGGCGTTGAACGCGGCGCGGTAATCACGCCACCGGGCCTCGCGCCGGCGACGTTCCGTGACCGCCGACAGCGTGGTGCCTGCGGCGCTGCCCAGTTCCTCGGGGGATTCGCTCATCGCTCGCTCCCGGGTGGCACTCGTCTCGCGGCCGCCTGACGGAGGTATCCGCGCTGGAAATGCTGGAAATGTGCCGATCATAGAGGTTGGCGCGACGGCTGATCCAGCGCCACAGCCGCGTCGGGCCCGCCGCGTCGGGTGGCTGATCGTTTCTGCATAGCTCTGGCAAGCCGGTGATTGATTGTGACGTTCTGTGGTCCGGCGTGGCGCTTCGGCCCTCACTCGACCGGGTGAATGGAAAGGGGCATAGGGCGCTAAAACAGAACAGAGTGTGTCAGGTGTCCCGTAATCGAACCGGCGAGACCGCTGCGCCGAGTCCCCCGACACCCGAGAGGGTGGACGGGACACGCCTGCGCCGGGCCGCCGCGATGCTGACCTCGCTCAGCGCCCTGATCGCCACCTCGGTCGTCGCGGGCCCGCTCGCTTCCGCCGCCTCCGTCGACCCCTGCGCCCTGCGGCGCACGGAGGCGCACCACTCGGAGGGCCTGGACAGCTGGAACCCCGCTTATCCGCGCCCGGCCCGGGTCCTCGACTCGCTGATGCTCTTCCTGTCGTTCCCCGACTCGCTTCCGGCGACCACCCCCGACGAGCTGGCCGCCGACTACTACCCGGACACCACGGCCTTCTTCGACCGGGCCTCGTACGGCAGGTTCCGGCTCCGCGAGCACCCGCGGCGGCAGTGGACCTCGATGCCGGCCGCCTCCACCTCGTACGGAATACAGCGCGACTGGGACGCCGGGCTGCGGGGCAGGTATCTGCGGGACGCGGTGGCCGCCGCCGACCCCTCGGTCGACTTCAGCCGCTACGACATCGTCTATCTCATCGCCGACCCGAACGCGCCCGGAGTCGACTCCGACGCGACCAAGGTCGTCAATTTCGACCGGCCGATCCGGGTCGACGACACCGACCTGCGCCGTATCGTCACGGTCTTCGAGCAGCATCCGCCGGACCGCAATGTGCTCGCCCACGAGACCGGCCACGTCTTCGACCTGCCCGATCTGTACCACCGGCCCGAGGACGGCAAGGGCGACTGGGACACCCACGTCGGGGACTGGGACCTCATGGGAAGCCAGTTCGCGATGGCCCCCGACCCGTTCGGCTGGCACAAGTGGAAGGTCGGCTGGCTCGGCGGGCAGCAGATCGACTGCGTGCGCACGCCGGGCATCGGCCTGCACACCATCGCCCCGCTCGCCGCGCCCCCGGCTCCCGGGGCGCCGCCCACCAAGCTCGTGGTGGTCCGCACCGGCCGGGGCAGCGTGATCGCGATCGAGGCGCGGGGAGCCGTCGGCAACGACGTCGGCACGTGCAGCGAGGGCGTGCTGATCTACCGGGTACGCAGCGACGCCGCGTCCGGCGCGGGCCCGGTCGAGGTGCTCGACGGGCATCCGGACAGCGGGGCCTGCTGGGGCTCGTCGGTCTATCCGCCGCTCGCGGACGCACCGCTCGGCATCGGCGAGAGCCTCGAATCCGCCGAGGACGGGCTGCGGGTTACCGTCAACGGGCGGACGGCGGACGGCGCGTGGTCGGTGAAGGTCGTCAAGGAGTAGCCGTCGAGGGGTGGCCGTGCGGGCGGCGCTGCGGAGTCCCCCGTCAACGACGAAAGCCCCGCACCGGAGTGCGGGGCCTTCGTCTGTCTGTGCGCCGCCAGGGACTCGAACCCCGGACCCGCTGATTAAGAGTCAGCTGCTCTAACCAACTGAGCTAGCGGCGCTTGCTGACGTGGAAAACCTTAGCATCCTGATCGGTAAGCGGGAAAATCGATATGTCGCGGCGATACGTCTCAGCGAAATGGCCCAGCGATATGTCTCAGATGGGGGCGAGGGTGTGAGCCGGCGGGCGGACGGGCGCGGGGGCGTCGGTCGCGACGGCGTCGGTCGCGACGGCGTCGGCGGGGGCGGCGGGGGCAGCCGGGTCCGCGTCGAGCGCCTGCGCGGGCTCGGCCTCGCACGCCGTGCGGGCGGCCCGTACGCAGGCCCAGAGCATCACCTCGGAGCCGGGCAGCCAGGGGTGGCGGACGTCCGGCGCGACCAGCCAGCGCGCTGCCGTCGCGGTCTCGTCGCCGGGGTCGCCGGGGGCGTCGGGGTCCTCCGCGCGGGCCGGCTGCGGGGCCGGCGGCGGCAGCTCCGAGCGCGGGGTCGGCCGCACCGGGTAGAGCGCCGGAACGGTCACCGCGTCGCCCGTGCCGTGGCACAGCAGCGGCGGAACCGCGGAGCCCCACTCCTCCCAGTCGAGCAGGGCGGGCAGCCGCTGCGCGGTGCCGGGGGCGGTGAACAGCAGCAGCCGGCCGCGGTAGGCGGCGACGGGGCCCGAGCCGGGGCCGTCGGACCATAACCGGTCCACCATCCGGCGGCCGAACAACGCGGGCGCGTTGACCACGTCGAACGCCGTGCCGCAGGGCAGCACGCTCGGCGCGGTCGGCCGGGACGACCAGAGCGCGTGCATCCTCCCCGGGTGCGAACTGGCGGAGGCGAGCCAGTCGGCTCCGGCCAGGGTGACGTACGAGGCGGTGAGCGGTGCGTCGAGGCGGGGGGCGCGATCCGGGCTGTCGCAGAGGGCGAAGATGTCGCGGGGGTCCGGGGGCCCGGTGTGCCGCTGGTGCCGTTGCCAGTCGTTCATGACATCAAGGTCTACCGGTGGCAGCAGTTCCGTTTCTGCTGATTACCGGAAATCGGGACAGGATGGGGCGTGACGGGGTATGTTGCGCTCCCGCATATGCCAACGGCCCATGATCATCGATCATGGGCCGGGCGGTTTCGGCCGGGGTCAGTCCCCGGTCACACCACCGTTGCGCAGCAGGTCACGGCCGAACTCGACCATGCGGTGGGCGTAGTCCTCGGTCCATTCCGCGTGCTCCGCGATGGTCGCGGCCGACAGTCGGTCGAAGCGCTTGGGGTCCGCGAGCTGGGCCGCCGCCATCGCCTGGAACTCCGTCGCACGGTCCGCCGCCGCCCGGAAGGCCAGCGTCAGCTCGGTGGAACGGGCCAGCAGTTCGCGCGGGTCGTCCATCGACTCCAGGTCGAAGAAGTGCTCGGCGTCCGCGACGGAATCCGGGGGTTCGAAGAGCAGTGGCACGGGCCGCATCCGCCGCTTCGCCTCGCCCGGTTGTTGGTGAGCCGGCCTCGGCTCTGACATAGAGCTACCTCCCGCGCATGTCACGCTGCTGCTCGTTGTTGCTGTTCTCTGGGTCGCTGTTCTCTGGCGTGCCGCTGTTCTGTGCCGCTGATCGACGTCTCCGGCGCTGTTGGCCGTGCCGGTACGCCGAGTACTGCGTTTGCCGCCATCCATTGTCGCGTGCGTGGCAAGTGCGCCTCCGCCTCGGCGGATGACCATGGCTGGGGGCGCGGTCGCAGGCGCGCCCGTGGGCTCGGCTGACGGGCTCGGCATCGGGTGCGGTATCGGGCTCGGCGGCCAGGTCAGGGCCGCCACGGCACCATGTGTTCGGACAGGTGGGCCAGCACCGCGTGATTGGCCTCCCAGCCGTCCGGGAACTTCACCGTGACCCCGAGCTGCACCGGCTCCGTCGACGGATGCTCGTCCAGCAGCTCCGCGACACCCGCCCGGCACACCACGACGCACGCGTGCCGGTGCCGGGACGCCAGCACGCACAGCCGCCCCGTCTCCAGGTGGAAGGCGGTCGCGTCGGGCCGGCCGGAGAGCGGGTGCAGGACGACCGTGACATCGAACTCCCGGCCCTGGAGCCGGTTCGCGGTGTCCACCGCGACCCCCGACACCCCCAGCGCGGCCAGCGCGGCGCGCACCGCCGCCGCCTGGTCGCGGTGCGCGGTGCCCACCGCGATCCGGTCGGCGGTCAGCGGCGCCGGGTCCGGCGAGCGCTCGCTCGTCGCGGCGCCGCCCCGGTCCAGCAGCCGGCGCACCACCCGGGCCACCGCCCCCACCGCCTCCGGGTCGGTCCTGGGCGTATGGCGGGCGGGCAGCTCCAGCAGGCCCCAGCCGGAGGCGGCAGCCTCGTCCAGCACCCGGTCGGCGGCCGAGCCGTCCGACGGCACCCCGAAGGACAGCAGCCGGTCGCCGGGGCCGGTACCGCTGCGGAAGGGGGTGTACGGATAGAAGGCGTCGGAGACCAGCGGCGCGGCCGAGGCGGGCAGCCGCCAGGACACCGGCAGCCGGTGCTGGGGCAGCTCCGGGTTGTGCGCCAGCAGGGTGCTGACCGCGCTCGCCGACGGGTCGTACGACAGCCCCGCCCACTGGTCCGCGCCCACCACGCTGAACGGGTCGAGCTGACCGGGATCGCCGACGAACAGCGCCCGCTCGAACAATCCCGCGACGGCGAGCAGCGCGTCCGACCGCATCTGGTACGCCTCGTCCACGATCGCGTGCCGCCACGGCTCGACGTTCTTGGTGTGGGCCCATTTGGCGGCGGTCGAGATGACGATGTCCAGCCCGGCCAGCTCGGCCGCCTTCGCCGACTTGCGGACCGACGGGTGCCGGTCCAGCGCCGGGTCGTACGGGTTCGGGTCGTTGCTGTGCAGCCGCCCCACCGGAAGGTCGGGGTCCGCGCTCGCGAGCCGCTCGACCAGGTCGTCCACCTGCGCGTTCGTCTGCGCGATGACCATCAGCGGCCGGCCCGCGGCGGCCAGCTCGCGCGCGGCCCGCACGACGAGCGTCGACTTGCCCGCGCCGGGCGGGGAGTCGACGACGATGCCGCGGTGGGCGGTGTGCAGGGTGTCGTGCAGGATCGCGTCGGTGGCCCGCTTGGCGGCCTCGGCGGGGTCCGGGGCGGGGACGTGGGAGAGGGCGTGGGCGGAACGGGGAGAGCTGGGAGCACCGGGGTCGCCGGGGCGCGAGCGGTCGATGCGCGGGTGGTCGGAGCCCGGTCGGTCGGACTCCGGTCGGTCGGAGCCCGGTCGGTCGGAGCCTGGTCGGTCGGAGCCTGGTCGGTCGGAGCCCGGTCGGTCGGAGCCTGGTCGGTCGGAGGGGTCCGGCGCGGAGCCGGGTGGCCGGTCTGCGGGGCGGGGGCCGGTCACAGGAAGTCCTCCGCGGTCAGGGGGTCGGGAGCGTCGGCGGTACGGGTGGTGGCGGTACGGGTGGTGGCGGTACGGGTGGTGGCGGCGCGGACAGGTGCGCCGGGGGTACGAGACGGGCTGGGCGTACCGGGTGCGCCGCGTGCGCCGGGTGCAGCGGCGGGGCCGGTGGGACTTGGCGCAATGACGGGGCCGCTGGCACCGGGTGCCTCGCTGGAGCCGTGGAGATCGGCGGGGCGGCCGGGGTCGGTGGGGCCTTCGCCGGCGGCGGCGGGCGGGCCGCCGTGGGTCCACGGCGTCTGCTCGGGGTCGGGCAGCTGGGGCCCGCCGCGCGGCGCGTGTTCGAAAACGGTCCAGCACACCCGGTCGCCCTTCTCCGGAACCGAACCGGGCTCGGGGACCTTCCCCCGGCCCATCCCGCCCGTCAACCGGAGCACGAGAGCGTCCGGTCCCTCCGGGCCGGAGGGACCGGAGGGCTCCGCCGGTGCCGCTGAATCGGACAGCCCGGACAGCCCCGACAGCTCGGCCGATGCCAGCCGCGCCACGAATTCGGCCGTCTGCGTCTTGCCGTCGGCCGTGACGCGGTACACCTTCGTACGCTCGGCCAGCAGCGGCCGGTCGTCCGTGAGGACCGTGACGAGCGGCCGGGGGCGGGGCGCCTTCGCCTCGCTGTAGGCCATCTCCACCTCGACGACCTCGCCCGCGAACGCCTCGCCGGCCAGCCGCCGGGCCGCCATCACCAGCGGGTCGTCCAGCGCCTCCTGCGCGTCGAGCTGCGCCTGCGCGGTCTCGCGGGAGGCGAGCTTCTGCGCGGCGGTGACGGCGTCGTCCCGCTTGGGCTGCGGGGGCTCGCCGGCCCGTACGCGGTCGCGGTGCCCGGTGTACGACCAGCGGTCGCGTTTCCAGCGGTCGTCGGTGTGCGCGCCGGGCGGCAGCGCGCGCAGCAGGTCGACGCCCTGCCACAAGGCGTCCCAGGTGGGCAGCAGTTGGGAGGCCACGAGTTCGCGCAGTTCGGCCTCGGCGTCGCGCAGAGTGACGGCGGAGGCCGTACCGGCTGCCGCTCGCGAGGCCGTACCGGAATCCGCTCCGGTGTCCGCTCCGGCCGCCGCCCGGGTGGCCCGAGCCGCGTCGTACCGGGCCATCGCCGGGGCCAGCAGCTTGTTGTCGAACGCGGGGTCGGTGGCCGGACCGGCGGGCGGGTGCAGCAACTGCCCGTCCCGGTCACGGGCCAGCTCCGCGCGCAGCGCCGCCTCGGCGGCGGAGACGCCCTGCGGAGGGTCTATCCAGGCGAGCAGCGCGCCCAGGTGCTGGTCCTCCAGATTGCTCTGGCCGGTCGCCCAGTGACGGCCCAGAAGCTCGGTCGCCGACAGCAGCAGCGAGGACCCGGGCACCCGGGACCGCTCGCCGAAGTGCGTCAGCCAGCGGCCGAGCAGCGGTACGTGCGGCGGCGCGGGGTACGGGGTGTCCGGGTCCTGCTCGGCGGTCCGGCGGAAGCGCATCGAGCGGCCCAGCAGCCGTACGAACTCCACGCCCGCCGCGCTCGGCACCAGCAACTGCGGTGCGTCCGCGCACAGTTCGACCTCGACCGGGATCTTCTTCCCGGTCTCCGGGTCGGTCTCCTTGCGCTCCTCCAGCTCGACGTCGTCGCCGTACGAGTCGAGGTACGGCAGCATCGCCTCGGCCAGCTCGGCGAGGAAGGCGAACCGCAGATCGCGGTCGCGCGGCTGTGCCACGACGAGCAGCCGGGGCGACTTCCGCTCGGTCCCGACCAGCGCGCCGAGCGGCGCTCCGGCCTCGCCCGCGGTCGTCAGCGGCACGAACGCGAGCGGCCGGTCGGACAGATGCCGGTGCCGGACGGTGGCAGTGGGCTGCGCGCGCCCCGCCGCCACAGCTTCCATCCGCGCGAGCGTCGTCATCAGGGACATGGGACCTCCGGACGGGCGCGGTGAGACGGGCGCGCGAGGTGAGACGGACGGGCGCGGTGAGAGCGCGCGGCGAGCGGGCGCGCGCTGGAACGGTTCGCGGCGCGAGGGTACGGAGCGGGGCCCGCGGAAGCGGGGCCCGAGGTGGAGGGGATCGGCCGGCGGCAGGGCGGCTCGCGGTGGGGCGGTCCGTAGCGGGACGGCCTGCGGCGGGCCTGTTCGCGGCGCGACCGGGGCGGGCTCTGGGCGGCGCTCATGGCATGCCGCCTGCTGCCGGGCCGCCTGCCGCCGCCCCGGCGGCGAGTGCCCCGGCGGCGAGCGCCTCGGCCCGGAGCGCGGCGGCCCGCCGCAGCGCGGCGACGGTGGGGTCGGTGGCGTCGACGGGCCCGGTCGGGGAATCCGGGCCGGCCTGAGCGGGGTCGAGCGCGGGCGGCGCGACTGCCGCCCCCGACCCCGCCGCAGGCTCGGACGCCCGCGCAGCCGCGCCGGAACCCGCCCGTACCAGCGCGGCGGCCAGCACACCCTCGACCGTCGTCAACCCGCCGAGCTCCCCCCGCACTCCCCGGCCGAGCGCCTCCACCGCGCCGGCCTCGCGGGCCCGCCGCCGGCAGTGGAAGGCCAGTTCGCACGCGGCCAGGCACTCCGGGGCGTACGCGGCCGGGACCGACTCGACGGCCGCGGTCAGCTCCTCGACCGGGCGGGTCGGGGTCTGTTCGTCGTCCGCCGGTCGCAGATCGAAGGTGGTGCCCTCGGGCAGCGCGGCGGCGATCTCCTCCAGCCGGGTCAGCCGGACGAGCTGACGGCGGGTCACCGAGAGCTGCTTGCGGACGTCGACGGCCTCGGCGGCCGGCAGGTTGGAGAAGTCCTTCGGGCAGACCAGCAGGACTTGGCGGCGCACCCGGCCGCCGCCGGGGAGCGGCCCGGGGGAGGGGCTGGACATCCGCTCGGCCACCGCCTCCAGCGCCAGTACGTACACCGCGGCCTGCCGGGCCGCCGCGCCGACCTTGGCGGAGTCGGCCGAGCCGTCGAGCATCGGGAAGGACTTGATCTCGACGACGGTCCAGCTCCCGTCCGGGTGGACCACGACCGCGTCCGGTTCGAGATAGGCGGGGGAGCCGGCCACGTCGAGAGCCACCATCGGGTGGTCGAGCAGCGACCAGCCGCCCTCCGCCTCGCCGGCGCAGGCCTCTTCGAGCGCGAGGGCGGTACGGGCCGCGCGGCCCTGGGGGCCGGCCGCCGCGAGGTCGGGGACCCGGACCGCGTCCGGCTCCGGCGCGGGGGCGCCGCCGCCCAGCCGTTCATGCAGCAGCCGCAGCAGGTCCGCGCCGCCGTCGGCCTTGACCCGGGCCTCGAAGACATTGCCGCGGACGAAGGCGAACTGCGACTGGCCGAAGGGCGCGGGACTGCCCAACGCCTGCGCCAGCGCGCCCTTGTCCACCCCCGCGCCGTCCAGCAGCGCGCGGCGGCGGCAGCCGGGGTTGGCGGCCAGCGCGGCGAGCGCGCGGGCGTCCAGGGGGCGCGGCGCGACGGCCGGGCCGCGCAGCTCAGCGAGTCGCTGTCGCAGCCTCGTCGGCGGCGGCGCCGACGTCCGTGCCGGTGGCTCCGGCGTCGGCGCCGGGGCCCCTGCCGTGGTTCGGCTGTCGAGGGATTCGTTCACCTGCGGAAGTCTCGCACTCAGCACTGACATTCATGGCCGCACCGCTGGTTCCGGGCGTGGAGGCGGCCACTGCGGCCACCGCTGCCGGTTCCGCTTCCGCCCCGCCGGGCCCGGCCTCCGCGCCGGGAAGCCGCCCCGCGAGCCGTTCGCGCCATGGCTCGGGCAGCAGAGCGCCGAGCCGTCCGAGCGCCCGCCCCGCGAGCCGCAGCGTGGGCCGGACCAGCAGCAGCCCGATCCCCATGACGGCGGCCCCCGCGACCGCGTCCAGGAAGTAGTGGTTGGCGGTGCCCATCACGACCACGGTGATCAACAGCGGATAGGCGACCGCCACCGACTTCGTCAGCCGCGACTTGCCGAGCTGCCACAGCACGACCCCGCACCACAGCGCCCACCCGACGTGCAGACTCGGCATCGCCGCGTACTGGTTGGTGAGCCCGCCCATCCCGCGCGGGGCGCTCGCCTCGCCGCCCCACCAGCCGTACGAGCCGTACTGCGCCATCGTGTCGACGAAGCCGTAGCCCGCCGCCAGCAGCCGGGGCGGGCAGGTGGGCAGCAGGATGAAGCCGATCAGACCGATGAAGGTGGATATCATCAACCAGCCGCGCATCACGCGGTAGTGGGCCGGGCGTCGCTTCCACAGCCAGATCAGGACGGCGGGCGTCACGAGGTAGTGCAGCGCCGCGTAGGCGAAGTCGGCGGGTATCCCCACCGAGGGGTGTTCGGTGAACAGCCTGTTGAGCGGGCTCTCCGCGTTGATCCGCAGCAGCTTTTCGAGGTGGAGTATCCCGAGGCCGTGGTCGACCGCGGTGGACACGTCCCCGCGGGCCAGCAGCCGGCCGACCGAGTACACGCCGTACACCACGGCTATCAGCGGCAGCTCGGTCCACCAGCGCAGCCGTCGGCTCAATACTCCGGTGCGGGGCGCGGTGAGGGACATCCGGACGCTCTCCATGGGTTCAGGCAGCCAACAGGCGCGCATTCGACTGTACGGTGTATGCGAAATCGGACGGACAGCGCCCCGGGATGCCCCGCGACATCACGTTCGCCCGTATTCGTTCCTCCCGTCGCCATGGGTGCGAGCGGAAAGACGCCACGGTGGGCCCCCGGGTTGCCCGGTGATCGCATGGGTGATGATGGAGCGGACAGATCGGGTCAATACCGCTAACCCGTAAAATCTCGAAGCGTCATCGACGCGTTGGCGAGAGGTCCCTCATGGCACCGCGCATTCTGCTGGCCCGGCACGGGCAGACGGAGTGGTCCCTGTCCGGCAGGCACACCGGCCGCACGGACATCCCGCTGCTGGAGGAAGGACGGCGCGGCGCGAAGCTGCTCGGCGAGCGGCTGCACCGCGCCCCCTGGTGGGACGGGCTGCCGGGCGTCGAGGTGCGCACCAGCCCGCTGTCCCGCGCGAAGGAGACCTGCGAGCTGGCCGGTTTCGCCGACCGGGCACAGGACTGGGACGCGCTCATGGAGTGGGACTACGGCGCCTACGAGGGCCTGCCCACCCCGGAGATCAAGGAACAGCGGCCCGACTGGTTCATCTGGCGCGACGGCGTTCTCGACGGCGAGTCGATGGCCGAGGTCTCGGCGCGGGCGGACGACATCGTGGAGTGGGCCATGTCGGCCGACCGCGACGTCCTGATCTTCGCGCACGGCCACATCCTGCGGGTGCTCGGCGCCCGCTGGCTCGGCTTCCCGGCGGCCTTCGCGGCCCGCATCAAGCTCGACCCGGCCTCACTGTCCATTCTGGGCTGGGCCTACGACGCGCCGGCGCTGGAGCGCTGGAACGACACCGGTCACCTCGAAGTCGAGTCCGTCCCGCGCTGACCGGGAGTCCCGCGCCGAGCGCCGGTGGGCTGTGAGCCGCTGTGGGATTTCGTGGGCTTCCGTGGGGTCAGGCCGACTGTCCGGCGCGCGCGTGGCGGTCCAGGAACGCGCCGACACTCGCCAGCCCGCGATGGGGCCGCAGCGCGAGCGCCGTCTCGTCGAGCATGCCGCGGACGCGGACCGAGCGGACCCGGCCCAGCAGGGCGAGCGCTCGTTGGGCCGCCTCCGCCGCCTCCTCCGGCGCCCCTGAGCGGGCCAGGTCGCCCGCCAGCTCGGTGGTGAAGAGCGTGATGTTGCGTACGAAGTGGGGGTCTTGGAGCGTGACCGCCCGGCGCGCGTGCCGCGCCGCGCGCCCCCAGTCGCCCAGGGCCGACCAGCACTGCGCCTCCAGCCCCTCCAGCTCCGCCTCGCCGTAGAAGGACATCCACTCCGGGTCGTCGCCGGACGCGCCCCGGCCGAACAACGACTGGGCCCGGTGCAGGGTCTCCTCGCAGCCCGCCCGGTCGCCGAGCCCGGCCCAGCCGCCCGCCTCGCGCAGCGCCAGCAGGGACGACAGCCGGGGCGAGGCGAGCTGTTTCGCTGCCCGCTGCGCCGCCTGCGCGGCCCGCACGGCCTCCCTGGGCCGGCCCGCGTCGCGAGCGAGGAAAGCGGTGTTGCAGAAGGCGTGCGCCTCCAGGGCCGCGTCGCCGGTGACCCGTGAGGTGGCCAGCGCTTCCGCGTAGTACGAGCGGGCGTCGGCGAAACGGCCCGAGTCATGGGCCAACCAGCCGACCGAAATGGCGAGTTCACCGGCTCCCGCGTGCAGTCGGTCGGTCACCGACTGGCGTTGCGCGCCGGCGTCCAGCAGCGCGTACGCGGCGCGCAGCGGCTGCGCCGCGCGCCGGTACAGGCCGTCCGCGCCGTGCCGGTCGTCGAGCAGCCGGATACGGCGCACCGCCGCTTCGACGGCCGACGCCTCCGGCTCGCCGACGCGGTTGTGCGCCGCGAGGGCGGGCGGGCGGGACGCCGGCGTGCGGGCCGACGGGATGGCGGGGGTCCAGCTCAGGGTTGTGGCCGCCATGGCGGCAGAGCCGCTGGTGATGAACGCGCGACGCAGCACGTCGCTCTCCTCGTGGCTGTCGGTACAGGTCTCGGGTGCCGGGGGCGCACCGCTGGTCGCACGCGCTCCCCTGCCACGCACCGTCTCGCGGGGCGAGAAGCCCATCCCGGTCAGCGCCAGGCCCGGGAACATATGTCGGAACACCCGCTCGTAGGCGTAGTTGGGGCAACGGATCTCCCCTGCCTCGACGCGTCCGATGTACCGGGCGTCGCAGGCGACCTGCTCGCCGATCTCCCGGGCCGCCCGGCGCACGGCCGAGGCGAACTCGCCCGGCGACCGCTGGCCGCGAAGCTGCCGGAAGGCCATGTTCGGCCGGGCGGCGGCCGGCCTCGCCGGCAGTGACGCCGACGAGGCCGGTACGGAAAGAGTTGACGCTGGAGGAGACGACGCCATGGCCGGAAACCTCTCCCTGCCGGTGCTGCCAGTGTGTGATGGGCTGTTGTGCTGGCGGGGACGACCGTACCGGCTGTGACGGAGTCCACACGCTGAGTTTGCCTACAAAACGGATATCTCGTTGGCGATCCGCCATGAAGTGCCATCCTTTGCAGCGCTACTGCGCCGTAGCTGTTGACGCCTTCCCGCGTTGGACACCGTGCGGAGGAAAACACTCCGTGAAGGCCCATGGGGTGCGTGCGGAGGAGGGGTTGCGTTGTTGGAAGCAGACGTGGACAGCGGCGGTTCGAGGGCGACCGTGCGTCGTGTGCCGTCCCGGACGCAGGCCCCCGCCCAGGGGCATCCGCAGGACCACGCGCAGGCGTACGGCGACCACGCGCAGGCGTACGGCCGGGACCGTGCGCCGGGTCGTGCACAGGAGCACGCCCGGTGGCAGGGTCAGGAGCGGAGTCGGTCCGGGGAACCGGAGAGCGGGACCCCCTGGGATCTCGTCACCGTGCCCGCCCGGCAGGGACTGGAGGCCGCGGACATCCTGCGGCTCGGCGACGCCTCGGGACCGGTGCTGCACGACAGCGGCTGCGACACCCTCGGCTTCCTGGTACCGCCCGGCACCGCTGACGGCTGGGACCTGCCGGGCAGCACCTGCACCCAGACGTTCGGACGCGGTGTCCGGCTGGACGCGGGGGGCGCGGAGCCGCCCGTCGTCGGCACCGGCTGGCTCGTGCCGCCGGACGACAGGCGTCCCGACGCCACCACGGACCCGGCCGTGCTGCGCGCCGCACTCGGGCAGGCGGCTCGTACGATCGCCGCCGTCGACGGCTGCCGCTGAGCGGGGGACCGGGGTGGGGGACCAGGGTGGGGCCGGGC